>JAZRTL010000101.1:0-1787 GCA_045652025.1 Eubacteriales bacterium | reverse complement strand
TTCTTCTAAGGACCGCTTGGCCTCCGACTTGGCGGGCTTGCCAACAAGTATTACTCCCCCGCTAACCAAAATTTTGTTAACTACTATCTTGAATATATTAAGCACATTATTAGCAATTACGATATAAAAACCGTTATGTTCGATTATCTTCGTTACCCCAAGTTTAGCGAAAAGACGGATTTGGGATATGATTACGAAAGTATTCAAGCGTTTGCGAACCAATATGAAATTCCCATTAAAGAAGCCGATGCTATTAAAAACGAGCTTTTTAATTCGCCTCATTGGGCAAAATGGGTTGAATTCAGAAGCAAGCTTGTTAGCGATATGGCAAAAGCGATTTCCGAAACAGTTAAAGGCGCAAGAGAGGACGTTACGACCTTAGTTGTTGCAGAGCGCGACACGGTTAACCATTACTATATGCAAAGCGCGACGGGTTGGGTTAAGGACGGTCTTTTTGACGGCGTTTTGGTTGCTTTTTACGAAAACGACAGCGACGAGGGCAACGCTTTGGGCCCGAACGATTATTACGCCGACGTGGTTTTGGACAAGGCGCAAACCTACGCTTCTATCGCTTCGATAAAGGACAGCTACTTATTTATTGGGCTTGATAGCGGAAGCGGTATTGACGGTAATCTTATTAACAATGCGGGCAACGATGCACGCTTGCTTGGTGCTGACGGCTTTATATTCAGCTCGCTTAGCGACCTTTACAACCAAAATTACCACCGCGAGCTTGCAAACGGTATTCTTCGCGGGACGGTTGCTTCCCCGCTCGGCGACACCGAGCATTATATGTCGAAGATACTTAATTACACCAAATTAAAGATTTTCGACCATATAAGAACGCTTGGCGGTTGCGAGGAGGAGGTTGCACTTGCCGCGCTCGACAGAATTGACCAAGCGTTGTACGAGCTTGACAAGGGTAAGCTTAGCTACGATTATTGCAAGACCTTGGAAAGCGATATTGCGATGATTTTTGCTACAAGCGCGGGTAAGGACAAGGCGCTTGAGGAATTTAAATCGCTTACGAAGATTGCGCTTCTTGCAAAGGAAGAGCGCGAACAGATTACCCCACCCGAAGAGGAAACGAGCCACCCCGAAGACAGCTCGTTGCCCGAAGGCGAGGAAAGCGTTTTTGAGGAAAGCGAAGATAGCTCGGACATTACCACGGAAAGCAATTCCGACGTAACCTCCCAAACCGATAGCACAAGCGGCAACGGGGGCGGTATTTCGGCAGGTATTATTTTGATTTATTGCTTTGTAGGTCTTACGGCGGTTGCGGTTATTGCTACGATGGTTATTACCGTTTTAAGAAGAAGTAAAATCGATCCCGACCACCATATGCCCAAGGGAAGCAAAAAGGGTTACGAAGATAAAGAATAAATTTTTATTAGGTTATTGACTTAAATAAATACTTGGTGTATAATTAATTGAATTTAAAGATATTTTTCGGAGGTTTTCAGTTATGAAGCATATTAAGACTATCGAAACTCGCAATCTTTGTGAAAGCGCAAAGAACGGCGGTTGCGGCGAATGCCAAACTTCTTGCCAATCTGCTTGCAAGACCAGCTGTGGTATTGCTAACCAGCAATGCGAAAACAAGGCAGAAGCAAAATAATTATTTGTTAGGAAAGTGCCGCCAAGTTGGCGGCATTTTTTCATAAGGTGAAGTATGATCCATCAATATAAATTAAACGGCTATAACATTGTACTTGATATATGTTCGGGTTCGGTTCATGCCGTTGATGACGTGGCTTATGATATTATTTCGGTTTTCGAAAGCAAAT
>JAZRTL010000100.1:0-6250 GCA_045652025.1 Eubacteriales bacterium | reverse complement strand
GGATTATGCACCTTCGGGTTGCCGAACGGGTTAAATGCTTGTTCGATAATTTGGACGAAACGGCGTTTTATATCGGCTCGATTGCGCCCGATAGCGGAAGGATGGTGGATGATTTTACCTATCTTCCCCCAAAGGACGTTTCGCATTGGAAGCGCGAAAACGTTAGCTACGAGCAACGCTTTTTGGATAATTACGAATTTTATCTTAAATATTGCAAAAACGAATCCGACCGCTTTAAAAGGTCGCTCTGCTTGGGATATTACGTCCATATCCTCGTCGATACGATTTTCGTTCGGGATATAATCCATCCTTATATGGCAAAGCACGGATATCCGTTTTGGCAAGAGAATATTAAAAAAATTCGCAAGGGCTGGTACGAAATCGATTTTAGATATTTGGCGAAAAACCAACCATATCTCCCTTTCGAGAGGTTAAAAACCGTTCCCCCGTTCGATAATAGCTTTATAAGCTATTTCGAGCCGAACGATTTTTATAATCGCGTGGTAGATACCATTAACCTTTACGATAACGCAAGGGTTGATATGGATTGTGAATTTTTTACCCATACGGATACCGAAGCGGATTTGCTTGAAGAACGTATGGTAAACGAGGTAACACAAATAATAAATAATATATAACCGTTTTAACGGTCCATGGGGTCGTAAAGGTTTCGACGGGGATTTTGAAACGGAGTAAGCGAGCGGAAGCGCATAACTTCCTTAAAATGTGCAACTTAAAATTAAACGCTAACAATAATAAATTAGCAGTAGCTGCTTAACGCAGCTACCGTCGTGCCTTGCAGTACCGCGGGCTTGGTTACGGCGTCACTTAGCGGTGAACGTGTGTTGGGCAAAGCTTTGAGCCCTTCCATGAATTAATGAAGCTACCGTCCGAATGAGCCTGCCTTTCGGCATATTCGGTGGGGAATCTTAAAGAAGGGCTGCGCTCGGAGAAAGCACTGCGGATAGGTTTTCGGACAGGGGTTCGATTCCCCTCGACTCCACCAAAAAGAAAAGTCGCGTTAGCGACTTTTTCTTTTTGTTCTCTTCGCTTTTCTCTCTTCGCTATTCTCTCTTCTCTTAAAAAACGCGACTTTTCCGGATAAAAGATAAGAGAGAAAAGATAAAAGAAGTGGTGCTTTGCTTCGCAAAGAATAACCGCAACCTTAATTCAAGCTTGCGGTTATTTTCTTTTTGTGGTATAATAAAGAAAAGGACGGTGAATCGATATGTTTAAATTGACAAATGATCAGAGAAAAAGTTTTGCTCTCGTGCCTGTTAGCGATCATTGGGAGTGCATCGAACCAAAACCAAGCCCTTATGACCAATTCAAAACATATCTTTATCTTGATGGTGACACGATCGTTAAGTGTATTATATCTAGTGATTCGCAATACTGTGAATACGAATTATCCGAAAAGGTCAGTCCGGATAGAAAATACTTGCTGCCTAAAACAACAAAAGGCAAGCCCTCGCTCCTGTCATCTTCTGCCGTACTAAAACGCAATGGCATTGGAATGCGATTGGTTTATAAAGACAATTACATTCACCTATACAACGAAAAAACCGAATGCTCATATTTTTTCAATGCTTATTTGAATGATGATATTTGCAATTTGGAAGGTTTCTCTCGATGGGTCGAAAACTGGTGTAAAGAAACAACAGATGCAGACATAGCGGATATTGTTCGTTTTTCTCAACAAGAGCGCAGACGTATTCGTTATCAAGAAGGCGATGTATTCCGCTTCAAGATTAGTCGTAGGTTATATGGTTTTGGAAGAATCCTTCTTGATTATGAAAAGATGAGGAAAAAGAAGGAGTCCTTCTGGGATATTCTTATGAGCAAGCCGTTGGTTTGCAGTGTATATTATATAGTTACCGATCGGGATGATGTTTCGCTCGACGAGTTGAAGCACCTTGGCTCCTTACCTTCAACAATCATTACGGACAATTCGCTATTTTACGGCGAATATGAGATTATAGGGAATCTTCCGCTTACCGAAAATGAAGACTATCCCGTAATGTATGGCAACAGCATCCATGTTGGTGAAAAAGCAGTTTGCTATCAATGCGGAAAAACTTTTCGGAAAATCGATAACGGCACTGCACTATACCCTGACTTTATAAACAATGGCGTTTCTTTTAATTTAAATCTCACACTGGACATTCTTTTGCAGTGTATCAAAGAAAATTCAAATACTCCATATTGGACACACTATCACTCCTATTGGGTCAATCAAGATTTGCGTAATCCGAAGCACGCCGAAAAACTACAAAAAGTAAAGGCGCAGTTTGGATTATAACCCCCTAAAATGACTTTGCACCCCTTTGGCTCAAAAGGGGGTGCATTTGTATTGTCTTCAAAAAAAATCAAGCCAAGCTCGAAAGGGTTTGGCTTTGTTTTTTCGTAATCTTTTATTATACCACAAATTTTAATTTGCTCGGAAATTTTTAAATTTCGGGAAAGCGGGGCGGCTTTTTAGGGATTTTCTTGCAAATTTAAAAATCCGTTATAATAGTTACACAACTAAACGGAGGTAAGATTATGAACACAAACATTATCGCAATCGAAGAAATTTTTAACGGGGCTCGGGAAATTGGCATTTCAAGGGCGCTGTTCGCCGTTTTTGGCAGCGGGGTTAAGGTTAGCATTCCATTTTCGAAAAGGGGATGCGAAACGAGCATTGAGCTACTTAATTTATCCGTCCGCGCACACAACGCGTTAAAGCGCGCGGGTGCTTTTACCGTCGGCGAGGTGATAGACCGTATCGCGAGCGGCGAGCTTATTAAAATCCGCAACCTTGGGGCAAAAACCGCCGCCGAGATAAAGGCGGCTATTTTGGAGTTTGGATACGGCGAGCTTACCGAAAAGGAACAGAAGAGCTTTATTGACGACGTTATAAAGCGCAACGCGGGATAGACCGTAACAAAGAGAAAACCACGGAAGCACCGTGGTTTTCTTTATTTTTTACCCTTAAAAGAGCCAACCTATTCCCTATTACTTCAACCTATCGGGCTTTGTGTTAGTAAAGAGCGCAACCATCATCGCGACGGAAGCAAGCGCAAGAAGCACGAAGGCAAAAATCATTAGATTATCGCCTGTTTGGGGTGTTTCGGGCTCTTGCTCATCGAAGGTAGGCGTTACTTCCCCGCTTACTTCGCCCTCGGGAGCGGAATTTGCGCCCGAATTATCGCCCGCGGAATTTGCAACGCGAACGCTTATTTCATCGATAAACGTCCAAGGCGCGACGCTGGTTGTGCCGACCTTATCGGTATAGCCCATCGGAGTTATTGTTACCAACAAATATCTACCCGAGGCGTTTTGACCCAAAAGCGTTTTTGCATAGGTCGCCGAAAGCTCGGTATTTTCGGGTGTTGTTTCGAGCGTTCCGAGCAAGGAATAGTTACCGTTACGCTCGTTAGCGATAGAGAAGCTAACACTTTTCGGCGCGGAAATGCCAACGCTCGATTCGGAAAGGTAGCCGATTGTTAGCTCGGTGATATTATTATAAATCTCGCCGAGGTCGATAATAACCCCAAAGTTACCGCTTTGGTTTATATTCGCCTTATTAAACCCAACGTAAGCACCGCTCGCGTAGTAGCCGTCGGTTCCGTCCACGATAGTTCCAAAAACGCCGTCGGTAAGCTTTTTTTGGTCGTCGGGATAGCCCTCCGAGGCGGGCGTTACCAAGCTATACGGCTTACCGAGCGAAACTTCTTTTGTTTCCGTAGCGGTTGGGCAAAGCGAAAAAGCAAGGACAAAAATTATACAAAATACAGTTAAAACCGTTTTTTTCATAAAGCATCTTCCTTTCGTTAGTTGCTTTTAATATTTACCAAAAGAATAAAAAATATTCGATAATTGACATAAAATGCTTTTGGTGCTAAAATAAGGCATATTTATTTTGAGGTGAATTATGAAAACGGGATTGGTTCTTGAGGGCGGCGGTATGCGCGGGATTTACACCGCGGGCGTGCTTGACGTTTTTTTGAGAAATAACATAAGCTTTGACGGCGTCGTAGGCACTTCGGCAGGCGCTGTGCACGGTTGCTCCTTTCTTTCCTCGCAAAAAGGCAGAAGCTTAAGATATTATCTTAAATATTGCAACGAGCCGAGGTTTATGAGCTTTAGAAGCTGGATAAAAACCGGAAATATCGTCGAAACCGAGTTTGCCTACCACGAGCTTCCCGAAAAGCTCGACCCTTACGATTTTGATGCGTTTACCGCTTGTGAAACGCCGTTTTATGCCGTTTGCACCAATATCGAAAGCGGGCTTGCGGAGCTTATTAAGATAGAGGATATGAAGGGGGAAATCGATGCGATTCGCGCCTCTGCCTCGCTCCCCTATTTTTCCCAAATAGTTGAATTCGGCGGCAAGAAATATCTCGATGGCGGGATTGCCGATGCTATCGCGATAAAGCCCTTTCAGGAGATGGGGTACGAAAAGAACGTTGTTGTTCTTACCCGCCCCGACGGCTATATTAAAGCACCCGAAAAGATGATTTTTGCAAAGCTTTTTTACCGTAAATACCCCAACCTTGTTAAGACGATGGCGATAAGGCACAACCTTTATAACCAAACGATTAGCTATTTAAAGGAGCAGGAGGCGCTTGGCAAGGTGTTTATTATTAGACCGAGCGCGCCGCTTGCGGCAAGGCGGGTTGAGCATTCGCCGGACAACATCCAAGCGACCTATAACGCGGGCGCGATAGACGCGAGCAATTCGCTCGAGTCGTTGCTCGATTGGCTTAAAAAATAACGGAACAGAAAAACCGCGTTTCATTTGCGGTTTTTTGTTTTAAAAGCGTTATATTATATTAAATTAATAGGTATAAAACGCTAAAACCCCTTGCAATTTAAAAAGCGGTTTGTTATAATCTAATTGATAAAAAATTGCATTTTCACAAATGGAGAGATCTTATGAAAGCAATAATCAATGGTAAAATCATTTTAAAGGATCGCATTGTAGAAAACAGCGCTTTGTTGTTCTCTGACGTGATCGAAGGAATTGTTGAAAACGACAAGGTTCCCGCAGGCGTTGAAGTTATCGACGCTAAGGGCGGCTACGTTGCCCCCGGCCTTATCGACCTTCACATCCACGGCTATCTTGGCAAGGACGTTTGCGATGGCGAGGAAGAAAGTATTCGTACTATCTCCAAGGGCTTGCTTGCAAACGGTGTAACCGGCTATCTTCCCACCACTATGACGGTTGATATGAAGGTTATTAAAAAGGCGCTTGAGGTTTGCCGTTCTCTTAAGGAAGAAAGTAAGACTTGGGAAGGCAGTACCATTCTCGGTTGCCACGCCGAAGGTCCTTTTATTAGCGAAGCAAAGAAGGGCGCGCAAGACCCCAAGTATATTCTTAAGCCCGATGCGGCGTTTGTTAAGGAATATGCGGACATTATCCGTATTATTACCTTAGCTCCCGAAACCGATACCGAGGATTTTGCGGCTATTAAAGAAATCCGTCGCGATACCGACGTTATTATGTCGATCGGTCATACCAGCGCGGATTATGATACCGCTATGAAGAGCACCGAAATTGGTATGCGCCACGTTACCCACCTCTTTAATGCTATGACCCCTCTTGCACACCGTGCACCCGGCGTTGTTACCGCGGCTCTTAATACCGACGTTAGCACCGAGCTTATTGTCGATACCTTCCACGTGAACCCCGCGTTCTACGATATGCTCTTTAAGATTAAGGGCAGAAAGCTTTGCTTTATTACCGACTGCTTGCCCGCAGGCGGTCTTCCCGAGGGAGAATATACCTTGGGTGGCGCAAAGATTATTTACCGCGGTATCGTTTGTCGTCTTGAGGACGGTACGGTTGCAGGTAGCGTTCTTCACCTTAACAAAGGCGTTTGGAACGTGTTTACCAACTCCAGCATTCCGCTTTGGGAATGTGTAAACGGTGCTTCTCTCAACCCCGCTACCACTCTTGGCATCGATAAGACCAAGGGCTCTATCGAGGTAGGCAAGGATGCAGACATCATCATCACTGATAATGAATTTAATGTATTAAAAACCATCATCGGAGGTAACACCAAATATGAAGCTTAAAGTTAATGCAAAGCTCGACCCTCAGTTTACTCCCCTTTCTCTTGTTTGCCGCGAAATGCGTGAAGCAACCAAGGAAGACGGTCAGGACCTCGTAATCGGCGTAGAAAGAAACAAAGGCTACACCACCGTTTACAAAACTCGTGTTTTCAAAGACGGTACAGGTCATGATGAAGAAAACTTCAACTTT
>JAZRTL010000099.1:0-7707 GCA_045652025.1 Eubacteriales bacterium | reverse complement strand
TACCCCACAAAACTACAGTTTTGCGGGGCCCCCATAGTCGCTACGCTCTCACCCGAAAACCGTGTTTTCGGGTGATTTTTGTGAACGCCGTACACTCGCGCAGAGTTCGTGCGCGGTGCTTTGCACCTTGTCCGGACTCTCGGCGTTCTTAGGTATAAAAACCAAGGCGCTTGTCCTTGGTTTTTATAAGATTTTTATTGAATTGACATTTCTCCAAGAACCTTTCGGATTCTCATACCAAAAACAAAAAACTCTGCTTTAAGATAAAAGCAGAGTTTTTATTTTTATAAAGTTGCAACGAAGCGTGCAAATGCCGTTAAGCCGTCCTCGGTACGCTTGAACACGCCCGCGTCCTTTAGAACCTCAAGGAAGACCTTACCAATTTCCTGTTCGATAATTGCCCTTGCGTTGTCCTTATCCGCTTTGGGATATTTAGCGTAAAGCTCGTTAAGCCAAGCGCCATGAGAAGCAAGTGTTTCGTTAGAGGTAACGTCGGTTTTGTTAATTAGCGCCTCGACCATAACGGGAATTTCCTTTGAAAGACGGGCGGGAAGCACCGCAAGACCCATAACCTCAATAAGGCCGATATTTTCCTTCTTTATATGATGCAAGGTTTCGTTAGGATGGAAAAGCCCGTAGGGACGTTGCTCGGTCGTTATGTTGTTACGAAGAACAAGGTCGCATTCGTATTTGCCGTTTCTTATTCTTGCGATAGGGGTTATTGTATTATGGGGAGTTCCGTCGGTTTCGGCAAAAATAGTTGCCGTAGGGTCGGAATAGCCCTTCCATTTATTAAGGATATATCCGCAGCATTGCTCGAGCGTTTTTCTATCCTCGCAGGAAACGCGAATAACCGACATAGGCCATTTTAGAATACCCGCGCTAACGGTAGGAAATTCGGGGATAGTAAATTCGGTTTCGACACCCGCCTTTGCCATCGCAAAGGTATAGTTACCGCCTTGGAAATGCTCGTGGGAAAGGATAGAGCCGCCAACGATAGGAAGGTCGGCGTTGGAGCCCATAAAATAATGGGGCAGATAATCGATAATATCGAACATCTTGCCAAACACCGCGCTATCGATAACCATCGGAACGTGCTTTATGTTAAAGGCAATGCAATGCTCGTTATAATATCCGTAGGGGGAATATTGGAGCTGCCAATCGGTACCGCCGACAGAGAGCGGAACGGGGCGAAGATTTTGCCTTGCGGGGTGGCCCGCATTGCCCGCAAAGCCGCAATTTTCGGCGCAAAGCTGGCATTTGGGGTAGGCGGTTGCCTTTGCGGTTTTTGCCGCCGCGATATCACGCGGGTCCTTTTCGGGCTTAGAGCAGTTTATAGTTATATCAAGGTCGCCGTATTCGCAGTTATATACCCACTTTAAATCCTTTGCGATTCTGCCTGCGCGAACGTAGTTGGTCTTTTTTGAAAAATCATAATACCAATCGGTCGCTTGAGCAGGATTAAACGCACGGAAGCGAGAAAAAGCAAAGCTTATTTCGCGAGGGAGCGGGGTGAAGATACCCATAAGCTTCGTATCGAACAAATCGCGCGAATTAGAGGTATCGGCAATAATACCCTGCTCGCAAGCATATTCGATAAGCGGAAGAAGAATATCATCGATGCTTTCGTTATAAGAAAAGTCCGAAACGGTTTCTTCCCAATCCTTTAAATTAAGTGCATCCATTAATTGATTACGAACGAAATAAACGTCCATAGGGGATATAAGCTCGTTCGCAAGCGCATAGTCGATAAGTTTTTGTGCGGATTTATATATCATTTTTAATTATCACCTCTTTAGTATATTACAACGAAGACAAGCTAAAATCAAGTATTTAAACAACATTTGAACGCGTTATCCGTGATTTTTTTACGCTCTTGAATAATATTTTTAGATATGCTATACTGTTTGTAACAATTTTTTGGAGTTTAATATGAGGTTAGCAAAGCTTTTATTAATATTTTTCGTAATTATCCTTTCGCTTTCGGGTTGTGTTAGTACCGGCGAGGACAGTTCCCTTATAATTTCTGATATTAGCGAGGAGGATAGCTCGGCTTCGATAGCGGAAAGCTCGGTTACCGTTGAAAGTGCTATTACCGAAGAAAGCTCGGTTACCAACGAAAGCGTTAACATCGAAGAAAGCTCGGAGCCCGAGATACCTAAAATCGACCTGCTTACGCTAATTGAAGAGCACGGAAAAGAGCTTATTCCCTACGGCGATTTAGAAACCGAGGAATATGCGGAAGCTATTGGCAAGTTAGAAGAAATTCTTGACGGATATAACAAAAACGTCGCTTTAGTGGTTTATTCGCTAAACAACGAAAAGGCAATTTCCTATAACACAAAGCAGGAAATCTTCCCCGCGAGTATGATAAAAGCGCCCTATTCGCTTTATGCTTGCTTGGAAATGGACGGCGGTAACGGAAACCTTAAAACCGAGATGGTTTACGAGCAAAAGCATTACGAAATCGGCACGGGCGATATGCAATATTCCCCCGTCGGCGCGGTTTTTGATATGGAAACGATTATTAGCAAGACGATGAGCATTAGCGACAACGTTGGTTATTTGATGATGACCGATTATTTCGGCAGAGACGGCTATAACGAATGGGTAGAATCGCTTGGCGCAAGCTCGCTTAGAATAAAGCCGACGGTTTGGAGCTTACGCTCGAAAGCAAAGGATTGGGCGATAGTTTGGCGAGAGATTTATTGTTACTTCGAAAAGAACGAGGGCAACGCCGAATTTCTTTATAATTCCTGCACCGATACGGCAGGTAATTTTGCCACCCAAGCGATAGACGGCGCGCATTATTCCCACAAGCAAGGACACCAGCGCAGCGGCGATTGGCATTCCTACAGCGATGCGGGTATTATGTGGAAGGGCGACGGCGATTATATCTTCGTTATTTTAACCGATGCGGCGGGTCCTTCGTCCTATGAGGCAAAGTTTTTTGAGGAAATTATGGACGTTGTCGATAACGAGCTTTTTAATTAAAACGCAAAACCTTGGTAATTTCGCTTTACCAAGGTTTTATTCTTGCAAAATATACTTTTTGGTGGTATAATTCCTTAAGTATTGCTTTTTGTTATTTAAGGATTGGAATTTTATGATACATATTGTTCTTTACGAGCCCGAAATACCCCAAAACACAGGGAATATTTCGCGTACCTGCGCGGTTACGGGTTGTCATCTTCATCTTATCGAGCCGCTTGGGTTTGAGCTTAGCGACAGAACTATAAAGCGCGCGGGGCTTGATTATTGGCAATACCTTACGGTTAGCAGATACAAAAATTGGGAAGAATTTGCCACGAAGAACAACGGTGAATTTTATTTTTGCTCCACAAAGGGAAAGAATTGCCATTCCGACGTGGAATATCCCAAGGACAAGGATTTATATTTTATCTTCGGCAAGGAGAGCCAAGGGCTTCCCGAACCGTTGCTTGAAAAAAATTACGACCGTTGCATTAGAATTCCTATGCTTGCTTTCGTTAGGTCGCTTAACCTTTCGAACGCGGTTGCGGTAGTTGCCTACGAGGCGTTAAGACAATTAGGTTACCCGAGCTTATCCGACGAGGGCAACCTTACGGGAAGAGGTTATTAATTATGTTTGGTAAAAAGTTTAAGGGTGGTCTTGGCGGCGAGCCGGAATGGATAGTTGCGGGGCTCGGCAACCCCGGCGCGCAATATAAATCCACCCGCCACAACGCCGGATTTATGGTTATAGACACGATTGCAAAAAAAGAAAACGTTAAGATGAACAACCTCACTTGCGATGCTATTTGCGGAAATTGCGAGCTTGGCGGTGTTAATTGCCTTTTGGTTAAGCCCCAAACCTATATGAACAACAGCGGCATTGCAATTAAAAAGCTTGCAAAGAAATACAACATAAAGCCCGAAAACATTTTGGTTATTTCGGACGACGTTTCGTTTGACGTTGGCAAAATAAGGATTCGCCGTTCGGGAAGCTCGGGCGGGCAAAAGGGGCTTGGGAGCATTATTACCCAATTAGCCACCGAGGAGTTCCCAAGAATTAAAATTGGCGTTGGCAAAAAGCCCGTTGACGTTGATATGGTCGATTGGGTGCTCGGCAATTTTGATTATAACGATAGGGACAAGCTTAATTCAACCTTAGACAAGGCGGCTTTGGCGGTTACGATAGTCGTTAGCGACGGTATTGAAGCCGCGATGCAAAAGGTTAATTAAATTACCCAAAAAGCAAAAATGACTGTGAAAATCACAGTCATTTTTTATTGGATTTTTATTTCTTTTTCTTCGCTAAAAGCAACACAGCTGCAACAACAACGAAGCCCGAAACACCGCCGATGATATACCATTTAAGGTTGCTATCACCTTCGCTATTGCTATTATCAGCCGAGCCGATCGGCTCGCTTACTTCCTCGTCAAAGGGCTCGGAAACGACCTCGGAGGCGATTTCGGAAATATCCTCTTCGCTTACCTCGGGCTCTTCAACCTCTTCCTCTAAGGGCTTTATAGAATCCTTTGCAACAACAAGAAGAACGTCGCAAACCGCGCGCTCGGACTTCATAACCGCGCCCTCGCCCAAAACGTACATACTTGTCGAGCCGCCACCGTCAAGACGGATAACGTCCTTACAGCCAAGCTTTATCATTTCGTCGGCAACGTCCTTAAGCGACAATCCGCCCTCCTCGCTTGTGAAAAAAACGTAGGAGCCGTCTTCCTTAACACCGAAAGCGGTCCAAGCGCGTTGGAGGGTGGTATCGTGAACGATAGAATCGGCAGTATCGGTAATATCCGTACCCGCCTTAACCAAGAAATAGGAGCCGCCGATAGCGCTAACGGCGTTGTTCATTGCGCTTCTTGCGCGGGAGTTCGATTCCTCTACGGTAATGCTAACCTCATCGCCTGCGCGGCTATTAGATGCCTTACGGCTATACATAGAGCCGTTCGTTACAAAGAGAACGAACTGATCGTCGCTTTCTACTTTAGTTGCGCCGTAATGGGAATCCTTTTTAACCTCAACGGCAGTACCCTTAAGCGTTCTGCCGACAACAAGGTTACTTCCATTCTTCTTTTCGAAGATAATTTCCGTTCCCTTAATTTCTTCGTTTTCGATATTGCCCGCATTACTATCGTAATAATGGTAATTACCGGTTATATCCTTAGTTGCCATACCCGTTGCGGCATAAACCTTATTAACAAGGCCGATACCGTTATCGATATTGGTACCCGTCATTTCAAGAACGAACTTAAGGGTGCTTGTAACAACGGTGCACTTACCGTCGGCATCGAAGGTTGCCATCGGCTCGCTTCTTGTATAATGGGTGAAAATAAGCTTACCGCCCGAAATAAGCGTTCCGCAGGGAGCGCCGGTTGCCATCTCGAAGAAAGAGCCGTTTATTGCAGCAACAACGTCGTATCCCGCATTTTCGGCAAGCTCGACTTGCTTTTCGGCAACGGCAACGTTACCCGCGTTACCCGCAAAAGCAAAGGGAACCAAGCCGGATTCGGCAGGGTTAAATTCGAGAATATTAACCTCGGCATTATTGCCCGAATTAGCGCCCGTAACGCTATATTTCTTGTAATCCGCACCCCTATGCGAAGCGTGGGGCGGTTCTTCGGCAGAAACACAAAGGCAAGCCGAAACCAAAGATACAAGAAGAACGAAAGCAATTAAAATACGTTTCATATCATATCTCCATAAAATGAAATTAGGGACATACTATGCCCCAACGAATACAGTATAGCACAACGAAAAACCTATGTCAATCGATTTATGGCTTTAAAGCT
The DNA here is from genome assembly GCA_045652025.1 of Eubacteriales bacterium. Taxonomy (GTDB): domain Bacteria; phylum Bacillota; class Clostridia; order Oscillospirales; family CAG-382; genus Coliplasma. The sequence goes on along the minus strand of JAZRTL010000099.1, from coordinate 1,938 downwards.
ACCATTCCCCGATTTTCTGCCTTTTACACAATTTTTTTATTTGAAATTTGTATATATCGCGTATTGTATTAGGGGTATATGTATGGTAATATATAGACACAGAAAGGGTAAGCGTGAAACCAATGAACAGGAGTTAACCCAAAAGGGTAGAAATCTTTTTAAAGTTAAAAAGGACTTGGTACACTCCAATGAGATGATTAATTGACGTTTTATAGTATAGAGAAAGAGGGGTTAGGCAAATGACAGAACCTAACAATTCAATAAGATAACCCTTGGGTACGCGGTAATAGGTATCCAAGGGTTATTTTTTGTTTTAGATTGCGGCTAAAGAGCCGTTTTTATTTTTGCTTTTTCCAAACGATAGCCGTTCTTGCGGGTAAGTAGCAATAAAAGCCGATTCTGCCATCGGGAATACGCTCGGTTTTATAGATATATTCCTTATCTATTCTGTTAAAGCCGCCAAACGATTTCTCGTCTGTGGAAAGAACGACCTTATAATCGCCCGTCTCTTCTACGGGGAAGAAATATTTTTCGAAGGAGGAATTGGGGTTAAAATTAAACGCAAACGCTGTTTTGCCGAAAGTGTACATTATAACCTTATCGCCGTTTTGAATCCATTGGCTTTTCGCCTTTTTGGTTGTAATACGCTCGCGCTTTAAAAGCTTTAGCATTGCTTTATCGAACTCCTGCAAGCCGCCATAGCGCAAATCGGTATTATCCGCAAGACCCCATTGTCTTCGGCAATAATGGTAGCTCCAGCCGTTACCTTCACGCGGGAAATCTATCCATTCGGGGTGGCCGAACTCGTTACCCATAAAATTAAGGTAACCCTCGCCCACGAGCGACGCTGTTATAAGACGTATCATCTTATGCAAAGCGATGCCGCGGTCGATAACCGCGCTTTGTGTAAACTTGCTCATTGACGTGTACATTTCGGCATCGCAAAGGCGGAACATTATCGTTTTATCGCCAACAAGCGCTTGGTCGTGGGATTCGCAATAGCCGATACACTTTTCGCCCTCTCGGCGATTGGTTAGCTCGTACCAAAGGTGGAACATATCCCAAGCATCGTCGGAATATTCCTTAATTAGCTTTATCCAAAGGTCCGGTATGCCCATCGAAAGACGGTAATCGAAGCCAATGCCGCCGTCCATTATCGGAACGCACATACCAGGCATACCCGACATATCCTCGGCAATAGTAATCGCGTTGGGGTTTAGCTTATGGATTAGCTCGTTTGCGAGCTGAAGGTAGGTTATCGCCTCGGTATCGGTATTTTTTGTAAAATACATACCGTAGTTTGTAAATGCACTGCCAAGACCGTGGTCGAGATAGAGCATCGAGGTTACACCGTCGAACCTAAAGCCATCGAAATGGTAAACCTCCATCCAATATTTTAAGTTGGAAAGGAGAAAATGAAGAACTTGGTTTTTGCCGTAATCGAAAAGCTTTGTATCCCACGCCTTATGATAACCGCGCGCACCTTGATGGAAATATTGATATTCCGTGCCGTCGAAATAGTTAAGACCCTCGTTGGTATTTTTTACAGCGTGGGAATGGACAACGTCGAGCAGAACGGCAATGCCCTTTTTATGAGCGGCGTTTATTAGCTCCTTTAGCTCGTAGGGGGTTCCATAGCGCGAGGAAACGGCATAGAAGTTGGAAACCTGATATCCGAAAGAACCGTAATAGGGATGCTCCATAATTGCCATAATTTGTATTGTATTATAGCCGAGCGATTTAATTCGGGAAAGGGTTTTTTCGGTAAACTCCTTAAAGCTACCTACTCTCCCCTCCTCCTGTGCCATACCGATATGGCATTCATAGATATAGGGTGTTTTTTCGGGCTTAAATCCGTTATCCTCCCAAGCGAAGCTATCCCAAAGCGCGTTATCCACCTCGGCGCACCAATCGTAAGTAACCTTGAAGTCGGAGGCC
>JAZRTL010000098.1:0-1977 GCA_045652025.1 Eubacteriales bacterium | reverse complement strand
TCGGCGATTATTTGCCTAAATATAACTAATGAAAAAGCTAATAAAGAAATTCGTTAATTATATAACGAAAACGCCGTTTTCTTGCGTCTTTAAATTCCTTTATAACCTTATTTCGCTTTCTCTCTATTGCGCGCTAACTGTAAAATGGCGCATATCGGGCAACAAATTGCCAAGCGAGAGGGAAGTAGAGGAGGTTGTAAATAAGGTTACCTTTATATATAAGTCCTTTAACCGTAAACCGATGGCAAAGCGCCTTTACCGCAATATAATGCGCTACTATCCGGGGGCAAGAGTAATTATCGCCGACGATAGTAAAAAGCCGCTTAAGCTAAAGGGAGAAGGGCTAACGGTAATCAACTTGGAGTTTAATTCGGGTATAAGCTACGGTCTTAATCGCGCGCTTGAGCGGGTAGAAACTCCGTTTACGATGCGAATGGACGATGATATGCTGCTTACTCCATTTACAAAAATCCATAACCAGCTTAGCTTTTTGGAAGCTCATAAGGAAATCGATCTTTCCTCGGTTCAACTTTGCAACGCTCCGTTTTTGCCTAACCCAAATCAAGAGGCGCTTAAATATGCCAATTTCCCAATGGATAACGCGCCAAAGAAGTTAATTGTTCCTCATAATACCAAAATCGACGAAAGCCATTACGTTTTTGGTAAAACCTCTAATTGCTTTTTGGCAAGGACCGAAAAATATAAAGCCGTTGGGTACGACGATAATATTAGGATGATAGACCACCACGAATTTTTCTTTCGTGCCGCGGGCGAGCTTGTTGCTGCAACCGATATAACCGCCTACGTCTTCCATTACCGTAACCGGTTCGATAGGGGATATAACCTTTTTAGAACGGATATTTTGGCAGATTCGGTCTATATAACCAAAAAGCACCCTAATTTTTAATACCAAAAAATACCAAAAAACACCGTTTGTCAATCGATAAACGGTGTTTTTCTTATTTTTCTATTGACAATAGACATTTTTTGTGATAAGTTGTAGGGTAGTGTATTTTTGTATAATGGGTTATTAGGCGTGTTTTGCGCCTTGATATTAACGAAAGGAGGGTGCCGAAGACAATGGCAAATTCTTTTAAAACCGAATTTAATAATTATTCTCGCAGCTTTCGCCGCAAAAAGCGTTTAAAGCGTATTGTGTCTTTGGTAGCGGCTATCGTGGTGTTTATTACCACCTATGCGCTTATTCTTCCTGCAATAACGATGAGCTCTCAAGAAAGCGTGTTCTGTGGAAAAGAGGTTCATAAGCACGATATTTCTTGTTATCAACAACGATTAAGTGAAAAGAAGCAGGTTCGCGAATGTACTGCCGATGAAGCAGAGGTTGACCATATCCATACTAACGGCTGCTATACCGTAGAGGATGCCTTCGTCGCTCTCAACGAGCTTACCTGTCCTATCTCCTTAAGCGATGAGCATAAGCATAGCGAAATGTGCTATGGCGTTTGGGACCTCGTTTGCGGTATCACTCCCCATATCCACGAGCTTGCTTGCTATTCCAACCCCGAATCAGATATAGAATCTGCGGAGGATATTAAAAATTCCGTCGCAAAGGCGGAAATTATCGGCGTTCGCCGCGACGATATCGTTTCGGTTGCGCTAACCCAGCTTGGATATACCGAAAGCAAGGATAACTATTTGGTTCTTTCCGACGGTGTTACAAAGAGCGGTTATACCCGCTATGGCGATTGGTACGGCAATAAATACGGCGCTTGGGACGGTATGTTCGTTTCCTTCTGCCTTTACTTTGCGGGTATCGATAAATCTGTTGTTACTTATAACGCAAATAGCGAGCAACGTGCGCTAAAGCTTGCCGAGGATGGCTACTTCCATAGCGCAACAACCGAATATAAGGCGAAGGTTGGCGATTTAATCTTCTTCGATTATAACAAATCCGAGCTTAATAAATACGGCGCTGACCATATCGGTATCGTTTGCGAGCGTATTTACGATAAAAAC
>JAZRTL010000097.1:0-3328 GCA_045652025.1 Eubacteriales bacterium | reverse complement strand
GTATAACGTATTTCTTATCGCCCTCAATATAATAAATATTAGATGCCCTGCCTTCTTCAATACGAACGAGCTTGCCAACGACCGTACCCGAAATTTCATCGGTTACGGGTGCGCCGATAAGGTCATCGTTATAAAAAACGCCTTCGGGCAAGGGAATATCCTCCCTATCGAAATAAACGGTTCTGCCGGTTAATACAGACGCAGTATTCCTATCCTCATAACCGACAAAAATAACCGTACCAACCGTTTCGCGGAAGGCCTTTACCTCCAAAGGACGATTGCCCTGCGGGTCGAGGTAGAGGCGCTTTACGCCGGACAAAAATTCGAAGCTATCACACCAGCATTCGAATTTAAGCTCGCCCTTTAACCCGCGCGGAGAATTTAGCCTTCCTGCTTCCAGATAACGCTTCATCAGATAATATCAACGATAACGCGCTTGTTCTCTTTTGCGGCAGCCGCACGCATAACGGTTCTTATGCTCTTTGCGATCTTGCCTTCCTTACCGATGACTCTGCCCATATCCTGCTTTGCCACCGAAAGCTCGAGAACTACAGTATCGCCGCTTACCTTTTCGGAAACGGATACCGAATCGGGATCTTCGACGATAGCTTTAGTGATATCGAGAAGGATCTGTTTCATTAATCTAACACTCCGGTCTTCTTAAGAAGATCTCTTACGGTGTCGGTGGGCTGTGCGCCGTTGCCAATCCACTTCTTTGCCTTGTCTGCATCAACGGTAACTTCTGCAGGGCTCTTCATAGGATTGTAGAAACCGATTTCTTCGATAAATCTACCGTCGCGGGGGTATCTGGAATCCGCAACTACGATTCTGTAGCAGGGTGCCTTCTTAGCGCCCATTCTTCTGAGTCTGATTTTAACTGCCATTTTGAGTTTCCTCCAAAAATAAAATTATTATAATGTATTAAAAAGGAAATTTAAACTTCCCTCTTTTACCTTTTTTGCCCATAAATTGCTTCATCATTTGCTTTGTTTGCTCGTATTGCTTTAGCAAACGGTTAATTTCCTCAACGCTTCTGCCGCTACCCGCCGCAATGCGACGCTTGCGGGAAGAATTTAAGCAATCGGGGTGGTCGCGCTCGTAAGGTGTCATCGAAAGGATTATCGCCTCGGTATGTCCAAGCGCCTTATCGTCGATTTTCATATTGCCGAGCTGTGCGGGGTTAACACCCGGCATCATACCGAGCAAGGATTCCATACTGCCCATATCCTTAAGGGTTGCAAGCTGGTCGAGAAAGTCGGCAAGCGTAAAGCTTTGCTCGCGGAACTTACGCTCCATCTCAAGCGCCTTCTTTTCGTCAATTTGCTGTTCTGCCTTTTCGATTAAGGTAAGAACGTCGCCCATACCGAGAATACGGGATGCCATACGGTCGGGGTGGAACGGCTCGATACAATCGAGTTTTTCGCCCGTACCGATAAACTTAATAGGTTTACCGGTGATATATTTAACCGAAAGAGCAGCACCGCCGCGGGTGTCGCCGTCCATCTTTGTAAGAAGGACACCGGTTATATCCAACAAATCGTTAAAGCTTTTTGCAACGTTAACCGCGTCCTGACCTGTCATTGCATCGACAACGAGCAAAATCTCGGTCGGGTCAACCGCTTCCTTAACGCGCTTAAGCTCTGCCATAAGCTCTTCATCGACGTGCAATCTACCTGCCGTATCGATAATAACAGGGTCAAGCCCATATTTTACAGCGTGCTTTATTGCTTCCTTAGAGGTTTCGACAGGGTCGTTCGTTCCGCGCTCGAAAACCTGAACGCCAACCTTTTCGCCAACAACCTGAAGCTGTGTTATCGCCGCAGGGCGATAGATATCGCAAGCAACGAGCAAGGGTGCTCTACCCTGCTTTTTAAACATACCCGCAAGCTTGCCGCAATGGGTTGTTTTACCCGAGCCCTGCAAGCCGCACATTAGGATAACCGTTGGGGGCTTGGAGGCGAAGTTAAGCTTTTGGTTTGTACCGCCCATAAGCTCAACAAGCTCTTCGTTAACTATTTTAACTATATGCTGGGCAGGAAGTAAGCTTTCCATAACTTCCTTGCCGACGGCACGCTCCGAAACACGAGCAACGAACTCCTTAACTACTTTAAAGTTAACGTCCGCTTCGAGCAGGGCGAGCTTTATTTCGCGCATACCTGCCTTAACGTCTTCTTCGGTAAGCTTACCTTTGTTACGAAACTTGGAAAAGGCGTTAGACATCTTTTCTACAAGACTTTGAAACATTATAATTCTCCTATTATCGACTCTGCCAAAAGCTTGGCTTGCTCGATATTATCGCATTTTGCAATATTCGCCGCAAGCTCGGAAATACGCTCGCTCTTTTTGGAAAAGCCGAGCGCCGCTTCGAGCGAAAGGATTGCCTCTACCGCGTGGCGAATTGCATCGCGAACGCCTTGGCGGGTTATCCCGCAATGCTCGCTTATTTCGGCAAGCGATAGGTCCTCGTTATAATATAAATCGACAACGTCTTTTTGACGGTCGGACAGCACGTTGCCGTATATATCAACAAGGCGAGAGATATAAGCTCTATCCTCGTTCATACCCTGTCCTCCGTTTTCTTTTAACCGCACCGCAAAAAGCAGAAGGATTAAAAAAATTAATGCCTGTAAAGAAAAACACTTTACAGGCACTTATTATACACTACCTTTTATAGATTGTCAATAGGTGTTTTGCTTTATTTTTGCTATACCGCGCCCATTTTCCATTAAAATTGTCAGATTTTGGTTAAAGCCCTCGTTATTTAGCAACAAATCCGAAACCGCTTCCTCGGCGGCGCGCAACGCAAACCGCGAAACCGAGCGAGCGCTTTTGCTTTTTGCGGCGTGATATGCCTTTTCCGCAAAATCGGGAGAAAGCTCAACGCCAACCCCTTTTAATTGCATACGGGCGCAAAAGTCGGCAAGGCGGTTGTTAACGATATTACAAAGCTCTTCCTTACCGAGCGACGAAAAATATATAATCTCGTCAACGCGGTCAACAAGCTCGGGTGCAAACATCTTGCTCGCCATATCAACCGTTCCGCCCTCGCTTGCGAACCCAATCCCGCTATTTGAGCTACCGTTGGCGGTTAAGATAAGCATTGTATTATCGAACCTTACCGTCCTACCCGCAGAATCGGTTAAGGTTCCCTCGTCGAGAATTTGGAGCAACAGAGCGCGAACGTCGGGGTGCGCCTTTTCTATTTCGTCGAACAACAAAAGCGAATAGGGAGAACGCCTTACGCGCTCGGTTAGCGAATTAGATTCGTTATATCCAACGTAGCCGGGCGGAGAACCGATAAGCCGCGCAACGGTATGCTTTTCCATAT
>JAZRTL010000096.1:0-2171 GCA_045652025.1 Eubacteriales bacterium | reverse complement strand
TAACAATAACCGCACCGATAGGCACCTCGCCGAACTTTTCGGCGGTTTTTGCTCTTGCAAGTGCTTGCTTCATAAAATAAATATCGTTCTTTTCCATAACTAAAAATTTATCGACCTAAGTAAGAATATTATATATACGATTACCAAGGGTACAAAACCAACGTTTAAAAGAGTAGAGCGGAAAAATTGCTTAACGGTAAGCTTATATCCAACCTCGTCGTTATTTATAAAAGTGATAATCTTAGGAGATAACCCGTTTTTACTATAGTAAATAATCGCCATAATAGCAACGAATATCATCGAATAAATAAATAACGAAGCTACTAAAGCACCACCGGAAATACCCGTTGTGTCGCTCATATCAACAAAAGTGGCAACACTAACCGAAAAAGCGTTGTTAACAAAGTGAATTAACATCGAAATCCAAAGCGAGCCGGTATATTCATAGCAAATCGCAAGCAATAACCCAAGCCCTGTTGCAAAAATAACGCGCGGAGGGTCAACGTGCATAATGCCGAATAAAACCGAGGAAATAATAATAGCTCCGCTTTTTCCGAACGGCAAAAGGTTTTTAAGAATTAAACCGCGGAACGCCCATTCCTCTAAAACAGCTGGAAGAAGCGCTTGGGCAACGTAAAACAAAAATATACCGTAAGCCGTTGTAGGAACAAACTCGCTTCCTTCACCAAAATATTCAACAAAATGAGGAAATACGGTGTTAATAATTAGGTTAATAGCATAACCAACGCCAATAGTACCGCTGATATATAGCAACGGCTTTTGAGGAAATGACCTTTTGTGAAGCTTAATTGCACCGCAACCGCCAAAGGATTTCAAAATAAGCGAAGCAATACCGAACGGGATAACTATGCTAAGTGTATATATCGCAATAGTAGCATAAAGGTAATTCGCCTCGCCAACGGGGTTGGGGATTAAAGAGGCAATGAATACCTGCAAAGGCAGCATAAGAGCGCAAGCTAAAAGACAAATTAAAAGCGTTTTTCTGGATTTTTTAATTGTTGACCTAACAAGGTCGTTTGTGTTAAATTGCATCATATCAATTACCTAAGTGCATTTTATTGCAAGCAAGTCTTGCCGCATCTTCCGAAACGTTACATCCAAGCTGCCAAATACGAACACGGCTTATAATTTTTTCAATCATATCAAGTGTAATAGAAGCTTCTTGCGCATCGGAAGGAAAATATATCTGTTTTAAAAGCTTGTTAAGCGAAAGGTGCGAGGATAGCTCGGAAATGGAATTTTGCTCGGCTTGCTCTAAAAAGCAAATGCCGTTAACCTGCGCGCAAATATTCTCCCCAAGGTCTTCCTTGCCCGACCAAGGCGTGCCGAAAGCAAAAAGCTTTTCGTTAATAAAGCGCATAATCGGCTTGTCGCCGTTAATAATCCTAACCTTTTCGCCGAACGCCCTTTGCCAAAGTAATATATGTGTAGTTTTGCCCGTGCCGCTTTTAGCCGCAAAGCAATACGCTTTATTTTCGTATTCAATAACTGCGGAATGCATAACAAAGGCGTTGTAGCTTGGCAGCTTCTTCGCAATAGCTCTGTAAATACAAACGCTTTCAAGATAACCGTCGGAAAATTCGCTATCGGAAGCAATTCTCTCTCGCTCGATTTCCTCGTTAGTTGCAGAAACTGTAAAATCCGCGCCGTCGGGGGAACAAAAGTAGTCTGAACATTGCGCCTCGACAAAGCTGAATTTATTGTCGATATTGATTTTCAAGCCGGCGATTTCTATCGAAAACAAGCTGCACCTCGAACATAAAATATCCAAAATTTAATCACCTTGCATTATATCACAATTTTTACCAAATATCAACCGATTTATAAATAAAATGAAGCATAAACAATAATAATCTAACAACTTAACTCATCTTCTTTAAAGGGTTTGAATTTTATACTAAACTGTGCTATAATAAGAAAAATTATTTTGTAGGAGTCGTTTTAATGGTAATTATAATCACAGGCGCATCACATACGGGTAAAACCGCCTTGGCACAAAGGTTGCTCGAGAAATATAAATACCCTTACTTGTCGATAGATCATCTAAAAATGGGGCTTATAAGAAGCGGGAACACGAACCTAACTCCTATCTCAAACGATGATGAACTAACAGAATATCTTTGGCCTATCGTTGCGGAGATAATTAAAAC
>JAZRTL010000095.1:0-4273 GCA_045652025.1 Eubacteriales bacterium | reverse complement strand
GATATGTTCGTAACTCCAAAGGATAACGATATAATCGTCGCAAAGTCCGCCCAGCTTCTTGCAAATGCAATAAATATCGCCTTGCATAAAATGCCCTTGTTGGAAATAAGAGAATATGTCGATTAAATTTTTCTCGGCTCGGTCATAAAAGAAAGCTCTCCCGAATATATATTAAATAAGGAGAGATTTAAAATGAAAAGACTTTTAACTAATCAACAAAGACAAGCCGTAAAGAACGTTTGCTGCTTGGTTTTGGCTATTGCAATGCTTGCTTGCGTTTTTGCGCTCGTGCCTATGTTGGCGGGCATTATTCCCAAAATAAGCGGCTCTGCGGCGCGTGGTCTTGCGGATGAGCAGGTCGGGCTCGATACCGCACTACCCGTTTTTGCGCTCGGCAGCGGTAACACAAAAAACGAGCAAGCTGCCGTAAAGCCCGAGCAAAGCGAGCCCAAGCCGAGCGAACCCGAGCCCGCCGTACCGTCGCCAACCCCAAATAAAGATGACCTTTTGGTAAGCGGGGAGAATTTATGCTGGTACGAAATGACCGACCAACCAACTCTTAATATAATTAACCGAACGAGCTATAAGGTTGATTTATCGGATTTCCTAACACGCGAATTCCCAATAACCCGCCCGATAAGCGCCGAGCCAAAGGTGCTTATAATCCATACCCACGGTAGCGAAAGCTATCTGCAGGACGGCTATAACTTCTATTCGCCCGACGAGGATTTTCGCTCGCATAATAAAGCCGAAAACGTTGTCGGTATAGGCGAGCTTCTCGCCAAAGCGCTAAACGAGCGCGGTGTGCCGACGATACAAGACCAAACGATGCACGACGTGCCGGATTATAACAGCGCCTACGTGAATTCCGCCAATGCGCTCGAGAATATACTAAAAAAATATCCAACCGTCGATTTCGTTATCGATATCCACCGAGATTCTATCTTCGATTCCGCGGGGAATAATATAAAGCCGATAACCGTTGTTGACGGCTTGCCTTGTGCCCAGCTTATGATAGTTGTCGGAACAAACGAGATGGGCATACCCCACCCAAGCTGGCGGGATAATTTAACCTTTGCTACATATCTCCAACAGGAGCTTAACACGGCGTATCCAACGCTTGCCCGCCCGATAAACCTTCGCAAACAAGAGTTTAACCAATCCTATACCAAGGGGAGTATAATTTTAGAGGTCGGCTCCTGCGGGAATACTGCCGAGGAAGCCGAAAACGCTATCCTCCTTTTCGCCGAATGCTATGCAAACCTGCTAAAAAAACAGCTTTCTTAAAAAATATAAAACCGAGGATAAGAGAAACACCCCGCAAAACGTTATTTTGCGGGGGCTCTGTTGCCTCGGTTTTTTATATTATTTCGGTGTACAGAAAAGCTCTTCCTTGACCTTAACCAAAACCGTATCCTTGCCAATGCGTTCGATATCGCACCAAGGGATAACGATACGGTTTTTCGGCGAAAGCGAGGCGAGAATGCCGTTGCCCGGCAAGACTATCGCCCCTATTTCGCCCGTGAAGCTGTTAAATTCAATATCGCAAACGCAACCGAGCAAGCTTCCGTCGCGAACGTTAATAACCTCTTTGTTCCGAAGCTCCGAAAAGCTTGTTACTGCGGAAATCAAAGCAGAATGCATATCAAGCCGCCACTACCTTCGTTGATAATTCGCTGGATAGTCCCCGCGATTTTCGTTCGCGCATCGTCGGGCATATGTGCAAGTTTGCTGTTAAGCCCCTCGCTAACAAGCTCGTGGAGCGTTTTTCCAAACATATTCGATTCCCAAATCGCTCTTGGGTCCTCCTCGAACTCCTTAAGCAAAAAGCTAACCAATTCTTCGGATTGACTTTCGGTGCCGACTATTGGGTTAACCTCGGTTTCGATATCCGCCTTCATCATATGTATCGAGGGCGCGCTCGCCTTAAGCTTAACTCCGTAACCGCCCGGTTGCTTAACGATTTCGGGCTCCTCAAGCGTTAGCTCGTCAATAGACGGCATAACTATCCCGTAACCGTCGTTCATAACGTCGTCGATAGCAGAGGCGACCTTGTCGTATTTCTTCTTAACCTCCGAAAGCTCGGTCATAATTCTAAGTAAAGCGCGCTCGTCGTTAATTTCGAACCCGCTTTTCTCGCCAAGAATAGAATAGAAAATACGCTCGGGGATTTTAACGTCGATTAACGCGCTTCCGCTCCCGAGATTAAGCGAAGAAAGCCTTGCGCTGATATCGTTTCCGTTAAGGTGCGTTCTTGCCGCCTCTTTAATTTCGCCAACGCGCCTAATGCAACCAATACTGCTTCCGATGCGGGAAAGAAGCTCTTTTCTTAAATCGTCGCTATCCTCAAGTAATTCCGTCCAGCTCGGAAGAACGAATTTTATTTCTCTAACGGGGAATTCGTAAAGCAATCCCTTAAGAATGTCCTTAATATCCGCTTCGTCAAGGTTTAGACAGTTAAGCGGCAAAACGGGAACGTTGTATTCCTGCTCGAGCGCTTGCGCTAATTCAAGCGATTCGGGCGAATTCGGTCGGTTGCAGTTCAAAACAACCAAAAACGGCTTGTTAATTGCCTTTAACTCCTCGATAACCCGTCTTTCCGCATCTATATAAGCTTCTCGCGGTAGCTCACCAAAAGACCCGTCGGTAGTAACTACAAGCCCAATGGTTGAATGCTCCTCGATAACCCTTCGCGTTCCGATTTCCGCCGCGCGCTCGAAGGGAAGCGGGGATTCCGCCCAAGGTGTCATAACCATCCTCGGCTGACCGTCCTCAATTAGCCCCATCGCACCGGGAACGACGTAGCCCACGCAATCGATAAGCTTTACCTTGCAAGCCGCGCCGTCATCGAGCGGAATAGAAACCGCGCTTTCGGGAACAAACTTCGGCTCGGTTGTCATAACAGTCTTGCCCGAAGCCGATTGGGGCATCTCGTCCTTTGCGCGCTCGCGCGTGGATTCGTTTTGAATGTTCGGCAAAATAAGGTTTTCGGTAAACCGCTTAATAAGCGTGGATTTACCGCTTCTAACGGGGCCGACAACGCCAATATAAATATCCCCGCCCGTTCGGCTTGCGATGTCGTTGTATATACCCATATCTGTCATAAAATTTTCCTCCTTGCGTTTTGTTATATGTTTATTCCAAACAAAACGGGAATAGAACAAATTGTTGACAATACGGTATTTTTGTGGTATCTTTTAATTGATGAATTTTAGTTAATCAAGGAGCTGTTGCTATGAAAACAATTAAGCGTATTGGCGTGCTAACCAGCGGTGGCGATGCCCCCGGTATGAACGCTGCCGTTCGTGCCGTTACCCGTTTGGCTATCTATAAGGGAATAGAGGTAATGGGTATCTATAACGGCTATCAAGGTCTTATCGACGGTAACGTAAAACAGCTTCACGAGCGCGACGTTTCCTTTATAATAAACCGTGGCGGTACAATGCTTTATTCCGCTCGTAGCAAGGAGTTTACAACTCCCGAGGGTGTGGCTAAGGCGGTTGCCACCTGCGATAAATACGGTATTCAAGGTATTGTAACCATCGGTGGCGACGGCACCTTCCGCGGCGCAGTTGACCTTACTGCCGCGGGCGTTCCTTGTATCGGTATCCCGGGCACAATCGATAACGATATCGCTTCTACCGAGGCGACCATCGGCTTCGATACCGCTATGAATACGGTTGTTGACCTTGTTGACCGTCTTCGCGATACGAGCGAAAGCCATTCCCGCTGTACCGTTGTTGAGGTTATGGGTAGGGAAGCGGGCGATATTGCGCTCCAAACCTCTATCGCACTTGGCGCGGTTACCGCGGTTATAAAAGAAATCCCTACCGATTTCGACCACGTTATCGAAAAAATGGTCGAGGCGCGTAAGGGCGGTAAGCGTAACTTTATAATTATCACCTCCGAGGGTATGGGTAAGGATTACGGCGAGGATTTAAGCCGTATGATCGAATCCCGAAGCGGTATCGAAACTCGCTTCGCGCGCCTTGCTCACATCCAACGTGGCGGCTCGCCAACACTTCGCGACCGTGTTCTTGCTACCCAAATGGGCTGTGCGGCGGTAGAAAACCTTGTGGACGGTCAAATGAAGCAGGTTATGTGCCTTCGCGGTAATAATATCGTCGCTATGGACATCTTCGACGCACTCACCGTCGATAAGCTTATGAAGGGTAAGCTTACTCCCGAGGAAGAGGAAGCAATCCCTCCCAACAAGCTCTATGAAATGAAGCGTATCGTTGCGGATAAGCAGGCATATAAGAAATATCTCAAC
>JAZRTL010000094.1:0-1206 GCA_045652025.1 Eubacteriales bacterium | reverse complement strand
TACGATCCGACTTTATTTCGCTTTCTATTGCGATTATGCAATCGCAGAGGGGCATTGCCTCGGGCGCGATAGATTTCACAAGCAGAACGGCAAATACGCCCTTTTGCTTACATTCGGTAGCGATACGCGAAAGCATTTCCGCGCTTTCTGTATTATCGCCGATAATTATAGCAACGTCGGCTTCTGTAAGCAGCGCTTGGATAGAATTATTATGGGCGTTATTCCCCGCGAAAACGTATTTTAGTTCATTGCCCAAGAAAACGGGCTTATCGTCGAGATTTTCAAAAATATTTGCGCTAACGTACCTTGCCGTAAGCTCGCCAAAGCTTCCAACGCCGATAACCTTTATATGCGGTATTGTACAATTACTCATTACAACCTCTTAATTTTTCCAAACAAAGTTAAAATTAACCGATTCGCCGCCATCGACAACGATACTTTGACCCGTACAGAATTTATTAACAACGGTAAGGAAATATGCCCATTCGGCAATCTCCTCCGCAGTCGCCCAGCGCTTTAGCGGGGTTTCGTTCATAATTTCTTCCCAAAGGGTGCTATCGTTTATAACACATTCGTTAAGCGGAGTTAGCACACCGCCGGGGTCCAAGCTGTTGCAGGTTGCGCCGTAGGGGGCAATTCGCATCGCGACGTTTTTAGTATAGGCAACTACCCCACCCTTGCTCGCACAATACTCGGGGAATTCCGCGCCAGTATGTCCGCTCGCCGAGCCGACGTTAAGAACCGATTTTATATTCGGCTGAACGCCGTATTTTTCGGTAACGGCGATAAGCGCCTTTAGGTTAATATCTATATCCGATTCGTTTTGGGTACCCGCGTTATTAATTAATATATCCACCTCTAAATTAGGCAAGGACGATATATCGCGAACGTCGCAAACAAAATGGGTATAGCTTTTATGCTCGATAGCCGACGGATTACGGTCGATACCGTAAACGGTATTACCCTTTTCCAAGAAAAGCTCGGCTATTGCCTTACCGATACCGCGCGAGCTACCTGTTATTAGAACCTTCATTCCTTGGACTCCTTAAAATTAAAATACTGCTCGCCGATACGGTCCTCGCGCCATTTTTTAGAAACGCGGTATCCGATAGGCGAAAAGATTATTTGCATTATCAATTCCGCAAGCGCACCCGTTAGCGCGCAGGTCGTGCATTGCAAAACCGTCCAATGAAAGCCATCCCAAAA
>JAZRTL010000093.1:0-11136 GCA_045652025.1 Eubacteriales bacterium | reverse complement strand
TTGCAATACAGCTTAACCTCACCCGCGTTTCCGCTCCGCTTTTTGTAGATGCAACGAGCGGTCTTAACGATAACCTTAGCGGTGTCGAACGCCCCGTTGCTTTTGACATTAAGGGTCTTAACGGCAACAACGAAATCGTTCAATCGCTCGCAAAATGGAAGCGTATGGCGCTTGACCAATACGGCTTTCTCCCCGGCGAGGGTCTTTATACCGATATGAACGCGATACGTCGCGACGAGGATACCGACAACATCCATTCGGTTTTTGTTGACCAATGGGACTGGGAAAAGGTTATTACCCCCGAGCAACGCTGCTTCGATACCCTAAAGCGCGCGGTTAAGCAAATTTACACCTCGCTTCTTCATACCGAGATTTATATTGCTTACGATTATCCCTTTTTGGGCAGATTGCTTCCCGAAAAGATTACCTTTATTACCTCCCAAGAGTTAGAGGACGAATATCCCACCCTTACCCCCAAGGAACGCGAATATGAGGCGGCAAAGAAATACGGTGCGATATTCCTTATGCAAATCGGCGGCGCTTTAAAATCCGGCAACAAGCACGACGGACGTGCGCCCGACTACGACGATTGGTCCTTAAACGGCGATATTATCGTTTATTACCCCGTTTTAGATATTGCGCTCGAGCTTTCCTCGATGGGCGTTCGTGTTGATGCGGAAACGCTAAAGACACAGCTTAAGATTTCGGGCTGTGAGGACAGAGCGACACTTCCCTTCCACAAGGCGTTGCTTAATAACGAGCTTCCGCTTACGATGGGCGGTGGTATTGGACAATCGAGAATGTGTATGTTCTTCCTTCGCAAAGCCCACATCGGCGAGGTTCAATCGTCGCGTTGGACGGAAGCGGATATGGAAATTTGTAAGGCAAACGATATTCACTTGCTATAAAGGAACAAGGCAATGAGCGAATTCAGTATGAATTTTATCGGCAACACCCCGCTTACTTGTTTAAGCAAATTGTTTTTTAAATTTAATCTTTGCGCCAACCTTCACGCCAAGGTAGAGGGGATGAACCCTTACGGCTCTATTAAGGACAGAGTTGCTTTGGAGATGCTTTTGGAGCTTAAAAACCAACGTCGAGATGATATTACAACTATTATCGAGGCGACAAGCGGCAACACCGGAATTGGACTTGCGGCGGTGGGCGTTCCGATGGGATACAGAGTTATTATCGTTATGCCCGATACGATGTCCAAGGAGCGAATTGACCTTATTAAAGCTTACGGCGCAGAGGTTGTTCTTACCGACGGCGCGCTTGGTATGAGCGGTGCTATTACCGAAGCCGAGCGTTTAAACGCCGAAATTAAGGGCAGTTACATACCCAACCAATTCTCTAACCCCGCTAACGTTAGCGCACATTATAAAACTACAGGCCCCGAGATTTATTACGGCTTAAAGGAAATTTATGCCGAGGGCAAGGATTGGGGCTTTAACAACGACGGCAAGGTTGATATTTTGGTTGCCGGCGTTGGCACGGGCGGCACGCTTACGGGAACGGGAAAATATTTAAAGGAAAAATACCCCGATATTAAAATCGTTGCCATTGAACCGAAGAATTCCCCCGTTTTATCGGGCGGTAAGGCGGGCGCACACGGAATTCAGGGTATTGGCGCAAACTTTATTCCCGAAATTTTGGATACAAGCTTAATTGATGAAATTTTTAGTGTTTCGGAAGACGATGCCTTTGACTATTGCAAAATTCTTTATAAAGAAGAGGGCATATTCGCAGGGATTTCCTCGGGCGCGGCGCTTTTTGCGGCAATGAAAATTGCAAAAAGAGAAGAAAACACAGATAAAAACGTTGTTGTAATTCTGCCCGATAGCGGCACAAGATATATTTCGACAGGTTTATTTAATTAAAAGAGGTTTATTATGGACTACAAAAGAATTTTAACAATCCAAGACGTTTCTTGCTTTGGACAATGCTCGCTTACCGTTGCATTACCTATTCTTTCTGCTTGCGGTGTTGAAACGGTTATTATCCCCTCCGCCGTGCTTTCTACCCACACGGGCGGCTTTACCGGCTTTACCTTCCGCGACCTTTCGGACGATATTCCCTCCATTGCTGCGCATTGGAAGAAGGAAGGCATTGATTTCGATGCAATCTACACAGGTTATCTCGGAAGCCAAAAGCAAATTGATATGGTTAAGGACATCTTTGACGGTCTTTCCCGTCCCAATTGCATTAATATTGTTGATCCTGCGATGGCAGACAACGGCAAGCTTTATTACGGCTTTGACGAAGCTTATGCGGCGGGTATGGCTGACCTTTGCAGAGCGGCAGACCTTGTTTTGCCCAACCTTACCGAAGCTTGCTTTATGACGGGCTATGAATATAAGGAAAAATACGATTACGATTATATTCTTTCGGTTTTGGACGCTTTGGAAAAGGCGGGTATGAAGAACATTGTTCTTACCGGCGTTAGCTACGATGACGAAACCACAGGCGTTCTCGTTAAGATTGGCGATAAGATCGATTATTACAGCCACCGCAAAATTCCCGTTGGAAGCCACGGCACAGGCGACGTTTTTGCGAGCGCGTTCTCGGGCGCGTTGCTTAGAGGCAACAGCGAAATCAAATCGGCAGAGATTGCGGCAAACTACACCCTACGTTGTATCGAAAACACTATCGGCGACGATAGCCACCGTTACGGCGTTAAGTTCGAAACCGCTATCCCCTATTTGCTCGAGCAGTTAAATTAAAGGAGCGTTTAGGATGAAGAAACTTGCGTTAATACTTGCTTTCGTTATTATTGCTTGCGGTTTGCTTGCTTCTTGTGCAAACAGCACCGAAACGGCGCAATCCTCTGCCAACGACGTTGTTAGCAACGACCAAGCAACCGATAATTCCACCGAAGTATCCACCGAAGAAAGTGAAGAAGAATCGCTTACCCCCGCAGAGCCGATAGAAATCACGGGCAACGTTATTTCGGTCGGTTGCGAATATGAGGTTCCCGGCGGAAAGGGCTACGTTGTTGAGGACGACAAATGGCCCGCAAACTACACCGCAAATCTTACCGACGGTAAGGCAGTAGATAAATTGGTTTATGACAGCTCTTGGTTTTCTTTTAATTCCGAGCCCGATATAGACGGTAAATCTAACCGTATCGACGGCGTTGGCGTTGTTATTATTGACCTTGGCGCAGAAAAAACCGTTACGGGCGTTAGAACCAACGTTTACACCGGCAACGAATCCTCGATAGCACCCGTTGGATCGGTTGTTGTTTGGGTTTCGACCGACGGAAGCAACTTTACCAACCCCGTTTCGCTTACCGTTCCCGAGAAAGACACTATCGACTGGGCGGAAGGCGGATTTAACGCGGTTAGCGCACGTTACGTTAAGGTTGAATATACCGTTGGCGGCGAAGGCCACCATATGTTCACCAACGAAATTGAGGTTTACGGAAACTAATCCCCCCTCGAAACACCCACAAAAAAACAAAAGCTGTGTAGAAATTTCTACACAGCTTTCTTATTTTTTAAATTATTGTGCGATATTATTAAAGCTTTCGGTTGTTGTGGCATAGTGGTAACGCTTTGCCATTTCTATAAGCTCTGTAACCGTTGTATAACGCGCTGTATCGCCCGAACAAAAGGTTGCTATAGCAAGATACTCCTTATCCTCGATTTTAACGGCAGCGACCAAGCAGGAGCCCGCAAGGTCGGTAGAGCCCGTCTTTACACCGAAAACGTCGGGGTTATAGAACTTACCGTCGCTATCTAATAGCTTGTTGGAATTGGTTAGATAAAAGGTTTCGCCCGAATGAATTAAAAGGCGAATTTCGTGGGTGCCGACAACGGTTCTAAAGGTTTGGTTCTTTAGCGCAGTCGCGGCGATTATTGCAAGGTCGGAAACGGTTGTATATTGGTTTTCGTCGTCCCAACCCTCCGGCGTTGTGAAATGGCTGTTATTTACGCCTATTTCGACACAATACGCGTTCATAAGGCCGCAAAAATATTCTATCGCCTCGGCATCGTTAAGATTTTCGCCCGAGGCGCGTCTTGCGATATTAACCGCAACGGTATATGCCGCGTCGTTGCCCGAGGGGAGCATTAAGCCATATAAAAGGTGCTCAAGCGTTAGCTCCATACCCTTTCTTATCCCAAACAAGCTGGAATGGGGCTTTACAAAATCAAGCTCCGAGCCGACCTTATATATATCGCTCAAATCGCCGTATTTTATTGCGACCATCGCGGTAACCATTTTGGTTAAGCTTGCGGGATAGATTTTATCGTTTGCGCCTTGGGAATAATATTCCTTTAGCGTGTTGGCGTTATAGATGCCAACGTATTGACCGTCGTTAAAATAATTTTCATCGTATGTAAAGTTAGGCGTATTTGGCGAGTAGCTAACCTCGGGTACGCCCGAATCCTGCTTCGGTTCGGAAACGCTCTGCTCCGAAGCAAAGGAAGATTCGGGAGCGGAGGAAATATCGCCGGTGCTATTACAAGCGGAAAGCAAGAGCGAAAGAATTAATAAAACGCAAATTAATGCTTTGGACAATAATCTATACATTTTTACCTCCGTTTAATTACCTCAAGAGCCGTCGTGGCTTCTTAAGTACCCATATAATTACCCCAATAACCCTTGCGGATGATTGAGAACACCTAATAAATATCCCTGCGATTGCTCGCAGGGATATTCTTTTAATGCAATTTTAAACCAATTATGCCTTGCCGTTGCAGCCAAGTACGTTAACGAGCTTGTGCTTAACGAGTTCCTTGATGTTAGCACGAGCGGGGCTGAGGTACTGTCTGGGGTCGAAGTGCTCGGGAGATTGGTTGAAGTGCTCACGAATTGCAGCGGTCATAGCAAGACGAAGGTCAGAGTCGATATTGATCTTACATACTGCCATAGAAGCTGCTTGACGAAGCATATCTTCGGGAATACCGATAGCATCGGGCATTCTACCGCCGTTAGCGTTGATGATATCAACATACTTAGGAATTACGGAAGAAGCGCCGTGAAGAACGATGGGGAAGCCGGGAAGTCTCTTTTCAACTTCTTCGAGAATGTCGAAACGAAGCTGGGGCTTCTGACCGGGTTTGAATTTATAAGCGCCGTGAGAAGTACCGATAGCGATTGCCAAGGAGTCAACGCCGGTCTTTTCAACGAATTCCTGAACCTGATCGGGATCGGTGTAGGAAGCGTCCTTTTCGGAAACGTTAACTGCATCTTCGATACCTGCAAGTCTGCCAAGCTCACCTTCAACAGAAACGCCGTGAGCGTGTGCATATTCAACTACCTGACGGGTAAGAGCAATGTTATCCTCGAAGCTGTGGTGAGAACCGTCGATCATAACGGAGGTGAAGCCGCCGTCGATGCAGGACTTACAAAGTTCGAAAGTGTCGCCGTGGTCAAGGTGAAGTGCGATGGGAAGACCGGTTTCCTGAATTGCAGCTTCAACGAGCTTTACAAGATAGGTATGGTTTGCATACTTTCTTGCGCCGGAAGAAACCTGAAGAATAAGAGGTGCGTTTTCTTCTTTAGCTGCTTCAGTGATACCCTGAATAATTTCCATGTTGTTAACGTTGAAAGCGCCGATAGCGTAGCCGCCCTTATAGGCCTTTTCAAACATTTCTTTTGTAGATACGAGAGGCATTGTTATATCTCCTTTATTAAATAATTTATCTGCACTTTTAGTTTACTTATTTTTCCTTAAAAGTCAATAAGTTTGATGTATTTTTTAGGTTTTAGCCCGATTTTTTATTTTATTTCCTTTTATTCGGCATTTATTTTAACAAAAATACCGTCTTCGCTCCGGCTTTATATTAGAGTGAGTCAAGTAAATACGAACCACCTAAAAGGTGTCTTTTTGTGCGCTTTTGGGCGTATCGGATTTGCAATACGTTAGTATTGCGGCATCCTCAACCACCCAAAATCATCGCAAAAATCCTTCCCTTTAGGTCGAAGATTTTTTGGTGAGAGAATTTTTGGGCAATCGAGGAAAAAGCGGAGTGAATACTATCGTATTCACGAGTATTTTGACGATGAGTGAACTAAAATTAACCATCCAAAAAATGATTCGGATATACTTAACTCACTCTAAGCTATAGGTTCCGAAATAAACTCTTTTAACGATAACGTAATCGATAACGTTCAATTCCGCTTCGCCGCTTACTATCGCCGCCTTAAGATAAGCACCGTCTAAATTAAAGGTTTCGAAAAAGCTACGCTTTATAAGAACGTAATCCATACTTGTTATTTCGCCATCGCCGTTTACGTCGCCCTTAACGGCAATTTCTGCCTTTTCGGTAACGTTATTGCCGTTTGTAACGGCTAATTTTGCGCCCGTAGGAACAAAATCGCTATCCGAAAGCTTTTTACCCTCGGCATTAAGCACCGAAACGCTTCCCGTAAAGGACTTTAAAAAGTCCGAAACTTTTGTGTTCGCATAAACGCCGTAAAGGATACCGTCCTCGATGGTTATATCCGTATTAACGATTGAAAAATCTTTATCCGTCGCGGGCTTATTTACCGTAACCTCGGTGGTAACCTTACCGTTAATTTTAACGTAATCGGCAGAGCAATAGCCCGAAAGCTCGGCGGTTTGGATTTTATACCAATTATTATCTACCTCGCCGATAACCGTAAGCTTATTTCCGTTTTGGAGCTTGCCGATTATCTCGCCCGATTTAGAGGGCTCGGACCTTACGTTAAGGTTATCGTCGATATTAATAACCTCGGCGTTATAGAGATATGAAATATATTTAGCCGAGGCGTAACCTTGGATTTTGTTTCCGTTGGAATCCTCGCCTATCGTATAGCACCAGCCGTCCTCTTCGGAAAGGACGATAACTTTAGAATTATAGCTATATTTGCCGACAACAGCGCCGTCAACCGCGCTCGCGCGGACGTTAAGGTCGGGGTTTGCGGTAACGATACCGTACCAACCCGTTACGGTTGTAGTACCGCCCTCGCCGTTTTCGCCCTCCGTAGCGCCGCCTTCCAAAGCACCGCCTTCGATAATTTCGCCGCTACCGTCGAGCTTGGCATAGCCGAAAATAGCATCGCCCGAGGCGCTTGTGCCTACAACGTAGCTCCAGCCGTCAACAGCTTCGCCGATAATTGCGATTTCGGTATTTGCAGAGAGCGCGCCGAGCTTATCGGAAGAGGTGTCCATTTTCTTATAAACGGTAACACCGCCCGAGGACGAGGAGAATTCAACGCTTTCTCCCTCGGGAATCATTCTTAGGTAAGTAGAGAAAATATAGCCCGTAACCTGCTTATCGCGGGTGGTTGTTCCGGTTATATAGTACCAAAAGCCCTGTGGCTCGCCGTGGACGGTAACCTCGGCAAGCGGGCCAAGCGAGCCGAGTGTGCCCGCGTCCCAAGCCGCAGTTGCGCGAACACGCAACGAATCGGCAACCGAAACGATACCCTTATATTCCTTTGCCGCATCGGCAACGGTTAGCGTTATTTCCTTTGCAACACCGCTGTTTTTCGCCTTTGCGGTAATAACCGCGTTGCCCTTCTTTAGCGCCGTTACAAGCCCCTTTTCGTCGACTATAGCGACCGTTTCGTCGCTGCTTGTCCATTCAAGCGCGGCATCGACCGCATCGGCAGGGGTAACCGAAGCAACGATGTTATATTTTTGGTTGGGAGTAAGCGTTATATCGTCCTTAACAACGGTAATGCCCGAAACGTTACGTTTATTAAGATAAACAAACTCCGCAAGCACGTATCCGGTAACGAGCTTACCCGAGCTATTATAGCCCATTACTTTTATATATTCATAGGATTGAGAATCGACAATAATTTCCTCCGAAAGCACCTTAACGCCGTATCCGCGGTATATTTTACCGTCCGCTTCGGCAGTTTTGGAAGGAGATTTTCTAACGTAAACATCCTCGTCGATAATCGTCGCGTTGCAATCTACGTAAACGATACAGCAAGCTTCCCTACCGTTTTCGAGCGTTGCGGTTATAAACGCCGTACCGTGTGCAACCGCGGTAATATTACCCATCGCATCGACGGTTGCAACCGACGGGTCATCGCTTTCCCAAGTAACAACCGAGGGAACCGCCTCGGCAGGATAGCAATTCAGCGCGATATTATGTGTTTCGCCAATTTCAAGGCGAACTCTTTCGTCCGTAGCGACGATAGCAACAACGCCATCCTCATCGGGCGTAATATCGTCGTAGGTTTCGAGCCCATAACGCTCGAGTATTGCGATAGCTTGTTGAACGTAGCCATCGTCGTTACAATAGCCGCCGTCAACGATAGCTTGGATTGCAACCTTATAATCCTTTTCGCCTACGACCGCGGTATATTTATCGCTGTTTAAAAACAAATCGCTATGTACGCGAACGCTTTCCGCCCAATTTTTATGGGCACGCCAAGCCGAAACCTCGTTAGCGCGAAGCTGACCGAGAGAAAGCATAAAATCGGCATAGGAATTATAAAGAAGCGAGTTGGTTTGGTCGTAGACCATACCGTCCCAAGTGTTATACGCCTTTATACCGAAAAGATTATTACCGCCGACGGGGAGCGAATATCTTCCCCAACCGCCCTCGTAAATCGCTTGGGCGGTAGTAACCGAGGCGAGAATATCGGTTTCGTAATAATCGGCGCGGGCAAGCGAGCCGAGCAATCTAAGATAATATTGTTGTATTCGGTTTAAACCCGAAACGTTAATATCTGCCCTTGCGGAAAGCGGGATGGCAACCGAGGTAAACACCAAAAGCACCGCAAGCAAAAGCGATATGTATCTTGAACGAGCCAATTAAACAGCCACCTTTCGCATTTTATCACGCTTAACATAATAACATATTTATCGAATATTGTCAACAACGCCACTCTTTGCCAAATCTTCCCATTAACGCGGCAAAAGTAAAAGCAGGGCGCTTACCCTGCTTTTGAATTTTTTAATTAAAGTCCCGCCTTTAGCTTTTCTGCTCTATCCGCGGCGATGAGCGCATCGATCATTTCGTCGATACGGCCGTTTAGGAAGTTTTCGAGCGAATGGATTGTCAGACCGATTCTATGGTCGGTAATACGGCCTTGGGGGTAGTTATAGGTACGAATACGCTCGCTGCGGTCGCCTGTGCCAACCTGGGCGCGTCTTTCGCTTGCAACCGCTTGTTCTTTTTCGCGGTTATACATATCTGCAAGGCGGCTTTTCATTATCTTAAGTGCCTTTTCCTTGTTCTTTATCTGGCTTCGTTCGTCTTGGCAGTCGACGGTAAGACCGGTAGGAATATGGATAATTCTAACGGCGGATTCGGTCTTATTAACGTGCTGACCGCCCGCGCCCGCAGAGCGATGGCGGGTTATTTCAAGCTCGTCCATATTAAGCTCAAAATCAACGTCCTCTACCTCGGGAAGAACCGCAACGGTAGCGGTTGAGGTTTGAATTCTGCCCTGTGCTTCGGTTTCGGGCACACGTTGAACGCGGTGAACGCCGCTTTCGAACTTAAAGCGGGAATATGCACCCTCGCCCTCGACCATAAACGAAATTTCCTTAAAGCCGCCAAGCTCGGTTTCGTTAGTGCTTAGAAGCTCGTATTTGAATCCCGCGGAATCGGCGTACATAGTGTACATTCTGTAAAGAACGGCAGAAAACAACGCCGCTTCCTCGCCGCCTGCGCCTGCGCGAATTTCGATAATAACGTTTTTATCGTCGTTGGGGTCTTTGGGCAAAAGAAGTATTTTAAGCTCGTCCAAGGTGGGCTCCAGCTTGGAGCGGGCTTCGTCCTTTTGCTCCTCGGCAAGTGCGCGAAGCTCGGGGTCGGTTTCCTCGGAAAGTATAACCTCTGCATCGGCTATATCCGCCTCTAAACCCTTGTATTCACGGTACTTTTCTACAACGGGAGCAAGGTTTTTATACTCCTTCATAAACTTTTTATAGTTCTCCATATCGGCAACAACCTCGGGCGAGGAAAGCGCCTCTTCTATTTCGAGAAATCTTTTTTCGATTTGTGCAAGTTTTGTTAGCATAGTTTTACCTCAGGGGCACATATATTCATATAAATACGGAATTTAAGTTTAAGGAGCGATTATTATGAGATACGATTATTGCTACGAAGGCAAGCTGTTAAAAACCGAGCGCAACCGACGCTACACCCAAACTGTCGAAACGCTAACCGAAGCGATGGAAAGCGGAATTATTGTTGAAGGTGTTAGCTATCTTTGCGACCATGACCGACATCTTCACCTTAAATTAGGCGAGATAGAAGGGATTATCCCCCGTAACGAATGTGTTTATACTCAAGGCGGGCTACCCGAAAAGGATATTGCAATTATCTCTCGCGTTGGAAAGCCGGTTTGTGTTAAAATTCTTGGAATAGAGCGCGATTTCGACGGCACTCCGCGCGCCATTTGCTCGCGCAGGGAGGCGCAGAAGGATTGTATGCGCAACAAGATTTGCAACCTTAACACAGGCGACGTAATTGAGGCGAGAATAACTCGGCTCGACCCTTTTGGTGCCTTTTGTGATATTGGCTGCGGTATAATTTCGCTTTTGCCGATAGATTGTATGTCGGTTTCAAGAATTTCACACCCACGCGACCGCTTTAGAAACGGTCAAGTTATTAAGGCGGTTGTAAAAAACACAGCCGACGAGTTTGGAAGAATAACGCTCAGCCACCGCGAGCTTCTTGGCACTTGGGAAGAAAACGCCGCGAAGTTCACTTCCGGTCAAACCGCTGCGGGAATCGTTCGTTCTATCGAGGAATACGGTGTTTTCGTTGAGCTTGCGCCGAACCTTGCGGGGCTTGCGGAATGCCGCGAGAACGTAACCGTTGGGCAAAGCGCCGCAGTATTTATTAAAAACATTATCCCCGACAGAATGAAGGTTAAGCTTGCGATTATCGATTGCATCGACCGCGAAAATTCTATCCCCGATTACGAATACCCCGACGTAACACATATCGACCGTTGGAAATATTCGCCCGATGGGTGCGAAAAGATTATAGAAAGTGTTTTTGATTAAAAATAGAATTCGAATTCTATACCGTAAATCGAAACGGTTTCGCCCTCTTCGATACCCGCGTCCTCGAGCGCCTTTATAACGCCCTTATCGCGTAGCACGCGTTGGAAGTATTGGAGCGATTCGAAATCATCAAAGTTAATATCGTTGCAAAGGCGGATAAGCCATTCACCGATAACGTTATA
>JAZRTL010000092.1:0-6635 GCA_045652025.1 Eubacteriales bacterium | reverse complement strand
GGCTCACAGAACGACATGGCTACGATCCGACTTTACCGTAGTTGTCGGTACAGAAGAAGCCGTTGCCCCAGCTTTCTTCAATCTGTTTTCTCATTTCAGGTGTGCAGCCCTCGCTGCCGAGAAGACCTGTCTTGAGCTTGTATGAATCCATAGGGAATTCAATACCTCTTTCTCTTGCGCTTTCTGCAAGATATAAGCAGTATGAAGGTGTAGCAACAATTGTATCGGTACCGAAATCGCGCATAAACTTAAGCTGCTTTTCGGTATTGCCCGAGGAGGTGGGAACAACCGTCGCGCCGATTTTTTCCAAACCGTAGTGAAGCCCGAGCGCGCCCGTAAACATACCGTAGCCAAAGCAGATTTGGACCATACTTCCCTCGTGAGCGCCCGCCGCCATAGCAAGACGCGCGACCTGCTCGGACCAGTTATCCAAATCCTCGCGGGTGTATGCAACTACCGTGGGGTTACCCGTAGTACCGCTTGAAGCGTGCACGCGAACGATTTTTTCCATCGGAACGCTAAGCATTCCAAAGGGATAGGTATCGCGAAGGTCGTCCTTTGTTGTATAGGGGATATATTCGATATCCGAAAGCTGTTTAATCTTATCCGCAGTAACGCCCGCTTCCTTAAGGCGCTTTGCATAGAACGCCGAATTCTTTTCGCAATAATCAACGAGCGATTTAAGACGTTCAAGCTGAAGTGCTTCGAGCTCCTTACGGGGCATACACTCCATTTCTTTGTTAAAAATTCTGTTTTCCATTTATATTCTTACCCCCTTGGGTTTAGATATGTTTTTTGTTAACAAGCTTACCGCAAAAAGCAATATTAGCGAAACCGCCATCGCCAAGCAGGCGAAGTGTGCACCCATATCGCAAAGCTGACCGAAATTACCAACGGTAACGTTAAAGCCGCCGAGCTTTGCAACCAACGGAGGCAACGCCACGAAAAAGCCGCCAATCATCGAAGCCCAAGCGCCCGCGCGGGTTATACCCTTCCAATACAACGAAACGGCATAGGGTGCCAAGAAGCTACCCGAAATTATGCCCCAAGAATAGCTCATCATATCAAGGATAGGCGTTCCCTCTCCCTTCCAAGCGATAAGGAAGGAGATTATAACGAACACAAAGCAAACCGACTTTGTAAGCGCGGAAATATCCTTTGTTTTGTCCTTAATAAATCTATCCTGAACGATATCCATTGTAAAGGTGGATGCCGCAGTAAGCGTTATAGAGGAAAGGGTCGAAACCGAAGCCGCGATAAGAAGCACTAAAATTACACCGACCAAAATATCGGCTATCCCCGCAATAGAAAGCATATTGGGTATTAAATAATCGGTTCCGCCAACGGCAAGCTCGGCAAAGAACAGATGGGAAAGCGAGCCGATAAGGTATCCGCCGCCCGCAACCACAAGCGCGAACGCGCTGGAGGTAACCGTGCCGCGTTTAACCTCTTTATCGTCGCGGATGCCGTAATATTTATGTACCATCTGAGGCAAGCCCCAAGTACCGAGCGAGGTCATTAACACCGTCGCCCACAAGCCGATATGCTGGGCAGAGGTAAGACCTAATTTTTCGGTTTCGGCAACAACGTTCTTTAAGCCGTCCGCTAAACCGCCGACGTATTCACTTCTAAACACCGAAATAATTAGCGCAATAACGCCAACGAGCATAACCGCGCCCTGAACAAAATCGGCGCGCAACGCGGCAATATACCCGCCCGCAACAACAATACCCGCCGAAGCCGCCGCGATAACGAGCATACAAACCGTTTCGTCAACGCCCAAAAGCACCGAGCAAACGCTGGTTAAGCCCTTATATACAGATGCCGAATAAGGCACCAAGAAAACAAAAATAACTATTGCCGAAAACAGCTTCATTGCCCTTGAGCCGAAGCTCTTTTCGAACAGCTGGGGCATTGACGTAACGCCGTTTTCACGCGTTACGGCACGAGTTCTTTTTGCAAGCACGAGCCAAGCAAGCAACGAACCGAGAATGGCGTTGCCTATACCGGGGATAACGCCCCAGATACCGTACTTCCAACCCGTTCCGCCCGCATAGCCGATAAACATAACCGCCGAAAAATAAGCCGTTCCGTAAGAAAAAGCCGACATCCAAGCGCCTGCGCTTCTGCCACCTACGGTAAAATCGCCCATACTTTTAGATTTTTTGCTACCGGCAAAGCCGATAGCCGCAATAAACACGATATATATACAGATCGTTGCCCAAATGATTTGTTCTCTGGACATTATCTCACATCCTTTTAAACCCAATGGTAATTCATATTATTATATCACCGTTTTTTAAAAATTGCAACAATATGACGGCAATTTAAAGCTTTTTCGACTTATTTTCGCCCTTTATTTACATCAAAATCCGCTTTTTATTGCCAAAAACAAAAAACCGCTCTGCAATTTTCGCAAAGCGGCTTTTTTAAAAGCTTTAATTTAGTGTAATAACAACCTCGCTCGGCTCGGACCAAGAGAGATATTCGTTATAAACGAAGCTAAATCTAATTTCGCCCTTATAATCTTTTTCGGGGAAATAATAGAAATTGCCATCGGCATCAAAGGTTACCGTGCCGTGCTCTGGAAGCGCGGAGATTTTAAACTCGCGTAGCTTTTCTTCCCCAAACCCAACGCTACCGACGAAAACGTTGTTCGCGGTTGCGCTAAACCTCATATCGTTTAATCGTTCGGGAACGTTTTTAAGGTCGCCCTTGATATAATGGTAGGTCGTATCGTAAACCGTTCTTGCCATATAGCTATCGGAATATGCCGCGAGCTTAAAGACGTATTTCGATTGGTAATACATATTAACCGTATCGGTCATATATCCGCTTTCGGCACCGAGCGCAAGATATTGCATATATTTTTTAAAGAAGAGCTTATCTGCAAGCGAGCTTTCGAAAATTTCTATCTCAACGCCCATACCGTACATTTTTGTAAACTTTTCGTTGTTAATAAGGTTACGGTAGGGGGTTTCGGCGTTAAAGACGTAGTTCGGTTGCATACAAGCAATATCAAAGCCGTAATCCGCCCAGCTGCTAAAGCCGGGAGCGCAATGGTAGGGAATCCAGAAGAAGCTCCTTCCCCTTTCATCGAGCATATCGGAAATAGCGTTCATCGTCTTTTTAAGCATCGTATTGCCGGTGTTAATGCCCTCGTTCCACCAATAATAGCCAACGAGCTCGATATTTTTAAAGCCCGCCGCGGCAAAGCGCGACTCGATTTCGTTAATATACCAATTATACGCCTTGATGCAGTCCTCGTAAATCGCAAAGCTTTCGGAAATACCGTCGCCGTCAACGTCGCCGAAATCAGTTACGTCTTTACCCGGCTCGTAAAGCGTTACGGTTACCTTATATTTATAATCCTCGGGAAGAGAGAGCGCGGATTTAACTCTGCCCGCCGCCTCCTCGAGCGCATATATATTCGTTCCTTGGGTGAACATATCGTTAATGCACCAATCCCAATCGGATTTTACCGAACCTTCAAATGCGGTAGCTCCGCTTGGCATACTCCCCGTATCGTGCAAGAAAAGGAAGCCATCGAACAACGTATCTAAAATATTTCCCTCTCTATCGACGTACGCCAAATAAGGAATTAAATCCTCTACGCTGTAGCTGCCAAGGTTTTCGGAATGGTAAAGCAAGCAAAGGTGCTCCGTACCGCCGAGAAGGGATTCGCTCGGCTCCTTTCGGCTATTGGCTTGCTCGTGTTTTTTATAAATCTGCTCGTATTTTGTTGCCGCATCGATACCAAGCGAATTCTTACTACCGAACGCCTCAATCTCGTCAACACCCGTCCAAATTATAGTATCGACCATAAAGGCAACGTAGCGCGCCCTTACCCCCTCGGGAAGAACAAGCTCGCCGCGGCGAATACCCTCGAGGTTGGTCTCTTTAACCTCAATGCTTCCGACCTTATACCAATTAATTCCGTCCGCCGAAACGACAACCGGAACGCTTGCGGGCGAATATATTGCCCAAGATTCCATATGGCAGAAGCCGATAGTGAATTTATCCACCGTCGAAAGACGGGTTAAATCGAAGATAAAGCTTCTGCGCTCGCCTTGGCAAAGCTTGAAATATTGACCGTTATGGATGTCGAAATGGGTAGCAAACGCGCCGTCGTTTATAACGGTAGAGCCAACGCGGGTATTGCTTTCGTATTGGTTTGTGGAAACCGAGCCGACAAGGTCGATTTGGTATTCCTTGCCCAAAAGAAGATTTTCGTAAGCGCTCGATTGGGTTTCCCAATCAAGTGCGCCGTTTTCTATTTTAACGGGCGGATAAAGCCCATAGCTCTCCTTGCGGTGTGCATAAACCGAAACCTCGCCGATAAAGTGGGTTGCATTCTCGATAGTATAAACGGTAATTTGGATATACCTTGCGCTAAAGGTTTTGCCCGTTGTGAACAAAAATTCCTTTCTGCCGTCCTCGTGCTTCGGAACGCCGTAAAGGCGGCCAACAATCTCGCTTTTTCCGTTTTCGGAAATTGCGGTAATATCAAAAGCGGTGGGTTGGAAAATTCCAACCTCTTCCTTTGCAAAGCAAATAATTCCAACCGAGGAAATATCGTTTGCCGTTGCGCCCAAATCGATTTTTATCGTTATCGGCTTACCGCCCTTATAGCCAACCCAGCTTCCGCTTTCGTAAAGTGTGCCGACCGAGCCGTCGGTGAGCTTCTTTCCCGTATCGCCAAAGCGCGTAACGGGAGTTGTATCTACGGTATAGCTTGCACCTTGGGAAATACATTGCTCGGGATATGCCTCGTCGGGAGAAGCGCCGTTGGTTTGCGGCGAAACCGTTCCGAGATTATTGTAGGTCTTATAAACCGAAGCGGCGTAATCGATACGCTCGCTCGCGGCGGTTTTTGCAACAACCTCACATTCATCGATAAATATCCAACCCGCGTTGCCAACAAGCTCGAACCTTATATAACGCGCGCTAACGGGGATACGAAGCTCTTTTTCGGCGCGGTTAATCTCGCCAAGCTTAACTGCTTTCGTATATGCAAGCGTTGCGCCGCTCTTCCAATCGGTTTGGTTATCGGAATAGCTTACAACCACCGAAATACTTGAGCTAATTCCCGCTTGGTCGTCCAAATAGACGTTCGCGGCGAAGGTATGGATTTCGCTATATACCTTGCCCAAATCGATTGTAACAACAAGCCGTCTTGTTGCATATCCCGCCAACGAGGAATGGGCATAGCTATAAATTTCGGGGTTTGCTCCGTTGGTAAGCTCGGAGGAATAGGCATCGGGATATTGCTCTGCGGCAGGGGTGGAGGTTTTATATTCCTTGCCTCTTGAAACAACGGTATCTACCTTTTCCTCGGGCGCTCCGTTGCCCCCGTCGGATTCGGGTATATCGCCGGAATTATCGGATTCGGGTGTATTTATCGGAAAAGTGCCGAAATAGGCGCGTTTTATAAGGACATAGTCCATACTGTCTATATCCCCGCTGGTATTAACGTCGCCCGCTTCGATTTGCTCGCCCGTTAGGTTAAAGGTACCGAAATAAGCGCGCTTAACAAGGACATAGTCCATACTGTCTATATCCCCGCTATTATTAACGTCGCCGCTGCCTTTATTTGTTTTTAAGCCGTTAACGCTTCCCGCCGTACAAGCGATAGTCGCCAAAAGGACGGCGCAAACAAGCAAAAACGAAAAAAACCTTTTCATAAAAAACACCCCGTAATTTTATTCTTCAAAAATATTATAACACAATCGAAAAAATTTTCAACAAAAAGAACCGATAATCTTTCGGTTATCGGTTCTTAAAGTTTTTATTTTTCGGCAAGCATCCTCTTGAGCTCGTCCATAAACGCGCCCAAATCTTTAAATTGGCGGTAAACCGAAGCAAAGCGGATGTATGCAACCTCGTCCAAATCCTTAAGCTTTTCCATAACAAGCTCGCCGATACGCTCGGAGGTAACCTCGTTTTGCAAGGAGTTTTGCAAAGCGTTTTCTATTTCCGAAACGGCGTTATCCATTTGAGCCAAGGTAACCTGACGCTTATCACAAGCGCGGATGATACTGTTTAAAATCTTGTTTCGGTCAAAGGTTTCACGCGAATGGTCCTTTTTAATAACGATAAGCGGCAACGTTTCGATATTTTCGTAGGTGGTGAACCTCTTTTGGCAATCCAAGCATTCGCGGCGGCGGCGGATAGAGCTACCGTCGGAAGAAGGACGCGAATCGATAACCTTGCTTTCAATATGACCGCACATAGGACATCTCATTTATCTTTACCTCCAAAATCTTTTTATCTTTTAGGAATTAACCTCTAAGCTTCTTATCGATAGCGCTCGCTGCAGTTTTGCCCGCGCCCATCGCAAGAATAACGGTTGCCGCACCTGTAACGGCATCGCCGCCCGCATAAACGTTCTCACGCGAGGTAAGGCCGTTTTCATCGGCAACAATGCAACCGCGTCTTTCGGTAGCCAAGCCGTCGGTGGTAGAGGTTATAAGCGGGTTGGGCGAGGTGCCGATTGCCATAATTACGCAATCAACGTCAAGCACAAATTCGCTTCCCTCTTTAACAACGGGGCGTCTTCTACCCGATTCGTCGGGCTCGCCAAGCTCCATCTCAACGCATTCCATACCGCAAACCATACCGTTTTCGCCCTTAAG
>JAZRTL010000091.1:0-15503 GCA_045652025.1 Eubacteriales bacterium | reverse complement strand
AAGGTTTCCATTGAGGTTATTAACAAGGGGTTGGATTTCGTTTATTAGCCGAAAAACGATTAAATATATGTTAAAACTATAAATAATGCTTGACTAATCGGGCTTATATGTGTATAATTGAAATGTTAGAAAAATAACAATTTCCGGAGGTATTTAGCAAATGAATTTTTCACGCGCTTCTGGTATTGCGCGTTTTGTATTGCTTCTTATCACAATCGTTACTCTTTGTGCAGTTGTGGTTTGCGGTGTTTACATTAACGATGATACCCAGTTTAAAGGAATATTTGAAAAGGACACTATCCGTTTAGGTCTTGACCTTGCGGGTGGCTCGGTTGTTACATTCCAAGCAATTACGGATGACACCGGCAGCGACCTTGATATCGGTATGGATTCGGTTTATACCGTTATGAGAGACAGATTGGACAACCAAGGTCTTACCGAGGCGCTTTGTTATCTCGTTGGCGACGATATGGTTACGATTGAAATCCCCGACGTTGACGATCCTAACGAAGCTATTGAAAACTATATGCAGACCGCGGTTCTTGAATTCCGTGATTCTACCGGCAAGGTTGCTCTTACCGGCGAACACGTTGAAAGCGCTACCCCTTCCTATTACCAAGCAGAAGACGGCACAACCCAAATTTGTGTTAACCTTAAGCTTACCAACGAAGGTTCGTCTAAGTTCGCAACCGTTACCAAGTCCGCAGCAGCAAACGGAACCACCGTTGGCATTTATATGGACAACGTTCTTATTAGCAATCCTTCCGTTGATTCGCAATATAAGGACACCGGTATTACCGGCGGCGAAGCTATTATTAGCGGCAGCTTTACCGAATATTCCGAAGCAGAGCAGCTTGCTTCCAACATCAATGCAGGTGCTTTGAGATATGAGCTTAAGGTTGTTGAGCAAAGAACCGTTGGTGCAACTCTTGGTGAAAACTCGCTTTCCACCTCGATGATTGCAGGTGCTATCGGCATTCTTTTGGTTATTATCTTTATGTGTACCTACTACAAGCTTCCCGGCGATATGGCTTCTCTTTCGCTTATCGCTTACGTTGGCTTGTTCGGTATGATTCTTATCCTTACCCAAGCAAACCTCACTCTTGCAGGTATTGCAGGTATCGTTCTTTCGGTAGGTATGGCAGTTGACGCTAACGTAGTTATCTTTGAAAGAATGAAGGAAGAAATTGCGATTGGTAAGAGCGCAAAGGCGGCTATTAACGGCGGCTTTAAGAGAGCGTTCACCGCAATTTTGGACTCTAACGTTACCACCATCATCGCTTGTGCGGTTCTTTACTTCCTTGGCTCCGGTTCTATTAAGGGCTTTGCGGTTACACTCTTTATTGGTGTTGTAATTTCGCTCTTTACCGCGCTTGTTATTACCCGCGCATTACTTTATCTTAGCGTTTCTATGGGTATTACCAATCCCAGCGCGTTCACCACTATCGGAAGGAGGGCTAAATAATGAGCAAGTTCCACTTTATTAAAGACAAAAAGGTTACGCTTATTATTCTTGCAGTAGTTCTTCTTGTAGGCGTTGCTTCCTTCTTGATTAGGGGCTTTAACATTGACATTGACTTTTCGGGCGGTTCTGAAATTCAGATCGACCTCGGCACAGAGGTTACGAGCGAAGTTTGCGACAACATTAACGGCATTATTGCCGAAAAGATCGGTTCCGACTACGTTTCTTCCACCACCCGTTCTACTGCGGTAAGCACTTCTGCCATTATCCGTACGGGTACTGCGGCACTTACCACCGAGCAGCAAATTATTCTTCAGGATGCGATCGTTGAGGCATATCCCAAGACCGACGTTGACAACATTGAAATTACCACAATTAACCCCACCATTGGTGCAAGTCTTACCAAGAAGGCAATTCTTGCGGTTGCTATTGCGGTTCTTTTGATGCTCGTTTACATTTGGTTTAGATTTGAGCTTGCTTCCGGTTTGGCGGCAGTTGTTTGTCTTGCACACGACTTGTTCGTTATGTTTGCGGTTTATTCCTTGTTCCAAATCCCGCTTAACTCGAACATTATCGCTGCACTTCTTACCATCTTGGGTTACTCCATCAACGCGACCATTATCGTATTTGACCGCGTTCGTGAAGGCAGAAAGGCAGACCTTAGCGCTTCCTTCGGCGAAGTTGTTAACAGCAGCATCCACAGCACTTTTGGCAGAAGCGTTAACACCACTATCACTACCCTTCTTACCATCGGTATGATTTACATTCTCGGTGTTGACTCCATTAAGGACTTTGCTCTTCCCTTGATTGTTGGTATCGTTGCCGGTTTGTTCTCTTCTGTATTTGTTTCGGGTATGCTTTGGGATACCTTCAACAAGTTCATCAAGCCCAAGAAGGCAGACAAATAAAATATTTTCGGAATGCTCGTTTCGCAACAGAAGCGAGCATTTCTTGAATAATTAAGCTTTTACATATCCCACCAGAAAAGGTTTTTGATACAATGACCGATATTAATAAGATTAGAAATTTTTCGATAATTGCACATATCGACCACGGCAAAAGCACGCTTGCCGACAGGTTGCTTGAATATACGGGCGCGGTTGAAAAGCGCGAGCTTGACGAGCAGATGCTTGACAGTATGGAGCTTGAGCGCGAGCGCGGTATTACGATTAAGGCAAGAGCGGTACGCTTTGATTACAAGGCGGACGACGGCAACGTTTATGCACTTAACCTTATCGACACCCCCGGCCACGTTGACTTTGGTTACGAGGTTTCGCGTTCTCTTGCGGCTTGCGAGGGTGCGGTGCTTATTGTTGACTCCACCCAAGGCATTCAAGCGCAGACGTTGGCAAACGCTTATCTTGCGGTTGACCACGACCTTGAAATACTTCCCGTTATTAACAAGATTGACCTTCCGAGCGCAGACCCCGACAGAGTTAAGCACGAGATAGAGGACATTATCGGCATTCCCGCCGACGAAGCGCCTTGCATTAGCGCAAAGATGGGTATTGGCATTAAGGACGTGCTTGAGCAGATCGTTAAGAACGTTCCCGCTCCCAAGGGCGATAGAGAAAAGCCGCTTGAGGCGCTTATTTTCGACAGCTATTACGACTCCTACAAGGGCGTTGTTGTTTACGTTCGCGTTAAGAACGGCAGAATGAGGTTAGGCGACAAGGTTAAGATGATGCACACGGGTGCGGAATTTGAAATTGTTGAGCTTGGCACGCTTTCTACCTTCTCGCTTGACAAGAAGGAATATCTTGAGGCGGGCGAGGTTGGTTACTTCACCGCAAGCATTAAGAACATTGCGGACACCGACGTTGGCGACACGGTTACTTTGGTTGAGAACCCTTGCGAGAAGCCGTTACCCGGCTTTAAGAAGGCACAACCGATGGTTTACGCGGGTATCTACCCCGCCGACGGCTCGAAATACGGCGACCTTAAGGACGCGCTTGACAAGCTCAGGTTAAACGATTCCTCGTTTACCTTTGAATTGGAAACCTCGGTTGCACTTGGTTTTGGTTTTAGATGCGGTTTTCTTGGGCTTCTTCATATGGAAATTATTGAGGAGCGTCTTGAGCGCGAATTTATGTTAGACCTTATTACTACCGCGCCGAGCGTTATTTACGAAATTCACAAGACGAACGGCGAAACCGTTTATATTGACAACCCGAGCAACTACCCCGACCCCGCGACCATAGAAACAGCTTGCGAGCCGTTCGTTATGGCGACGATTATTACCCCAACCGAATACGTTGGTACAATTATGCAGCTTTGCACCGACAGACGCGGTGAATATATTGATATGAAATATATTGACACCAACAGAGCGGAGCTACATTATTTATTACCGCTTAACGAGATTGTTTACGACTTTTTTGACAGCTTGAAATCGCGCAGCAAGGGTTATGCTTCGCTCGATTACGAATTTAAGGATTACAGACCGAGCAAGCTTTCCAAGCTTGATATTCTCTTAAACGGCGACGTTGTTGACGCGCTTTCGTTTATAATACACTCCGACAGAGCTTATGCAAGAGCAAGGCGCATTTGCGAAAAGCTTAAGGACAACATTCCGCGCCAGCTTTTTGAAATTCCCGTTCAAGCGGCTATCGGCGGCAAGATTATTGCACGCGAAACGGTTAAGGCGATGAGAAAAGACGTTCTTGCGAAGTGCTACGGCGGTGATATTACAAGAAAGAAGAAGCTTTTGGAAAAGCAGAAGGAAGGCAAGAAGCGTATGAGAACGCTTGGTACCGTTGAGGTTCCGCAAGAAGCGTTTATGGCGGTTCTTAAATACGATGACGAATAATATTTCGTTTTATTTCCACATTCCCTTTTGTGTTAAAAAATGTGATTATTGCGCTTTTTATTCCTTGCCCGCCCAAAGCGACGAGCTTAAGCAGGAATATTTTGAGGCGATGCTTAGGCAGATAGACGGCTTTGACACCGATAAAACGGTTAAAACGGTTTATTTTGGCGGCGGAACGCCACCTGTGCTTAAGGTTTGGCGGATTTGCGCCTTGATAGAGCGTATTAAGGCGAAATTTACGCTTTCTGGCGATGCAGAGATTACGGTTGAGGTTAACCCATTGACCGTTGACGAGCGTGATTTAAAGGCGTTATACGCCGCAGGGGTTAACCGTCTTTCGATTGGCGTGCAATCCTCTTGCGACAGAATTTTAAAGCTTATAGGGCGTATTCACAGCTTTACCGACGCGCGCCGTTGTATTGAAAGCGCAAGGCGGGTTGGCTTTAAAAACATTAGTGCGGATATTATTTTCGCACTTCCCTACCAGACCACAGAGGAATTTTCGAGGGTTGTTACCGACGTAATCTCCACGGGGGTTGACCACATATCCGCGTATTCGCTCCAAATCGAGCAGGGCACGCCTTTTTACGAGAAGAGGCGGGAGCTTATACTTCCCGACGAGGACGGCGAGGAGGAGCAATACGAGGCGTTATGCGATATTTTGAAGGCGAACGGATTTTTGCATTACGAGATTTCCTCGTTTTGCAAGGAGGGCTTTCAATCCCGCCACAATCTAAATTATTGGGATTGCGGTGAATATTTTGGGTTTGGTGCTGGAGCGCATTCCTTTTTTAACAAAAAGCGGTTTAGCGCCGAAAACGACGTTTTAGCTTTTATTGAGAAAACGAAAATTTCTTGCTTTGAGCCAACCGATTACTTTAGCGCAGAAGTTATTTCCGAGCAGGAGAGCGCCGAAGAAAAAATTCTTTTGGGGTTACGCACGGCGTTTGGCGCGCGCATTCCCGAAAGCGCACACCCTATCGCAAGGAGAATTGCGAAAATGGGCTTTGGCGAGTTTACGGACGGTGTATTGCGCTTAAACAGCAAGGGATTTAGAGTTTCTAACGAAATCATTGCAGAGATTTTAACTTAATATTAAATAAGAAGAAGGACTTACTCTTTTGAGTAGGTCCTTTTTTGTTTTGAGGGTTTGTTTTAGCATTTTTAATTAGACTTTTGCGGGACAAACGGCAAATTTAAACGAGATGAATTATTACATCTTTGGGGATAGAATTATAGCGTCGAATGCGAAGACGGAATGCAACAAACGAAAGGAGGGAGCTATTTCGGAAACGAACAAGAACGCGCTTTTTAAGAGCGCAAAGGATTGCAAGGACAGGATTGACGAATATTTTAACGTTTATCTTCCTACAAGCAACGAGGTTGCGGACATTGAATCGCTTGCGGACTTTTTGGGCTCGACACGCGACGAGATTATTGCGCTGATGGGCGACAAGCGGTTTGGCAAGACGCTTAGAATTGCGCGGAACAAAATTGCAAAAATCAAAAAGCAGTTGGCTTTTGGCGGGAAGATTCCCGCGGCGGTGCTTTCCTTCGACCTGAAGAACAACCACGGCTATCGTGATAAGCCCGATGAAAACGAGGCAAGTAACCAAACAGAGCAGGTCGTTTTTAAAGGTAAGGCAGCCGATTGGGCGCAATGAGAGAGATTATTATTGAGCCGAACGAAAAGCAACAGGCGTTTTTTGAATCGACGGCAAAATACACCGCCTACGGTGGAGCACGTGGCGGCGGAAAAAGCTGGGCGATGAGGATGAAGCTTATATTGCTTGCGCTAAACTACGACGGAATTCAAATACTTCTTTTGCGACGAACGCTTGCGGAATTGCGCGAGAACCATCTTTTACCGATGATGGCGCTACTTAAGGACGTTGCGCATTATTCCTATGGCGAAAAGGAGTTTAGGTTTAGCAACGGTTCGAGAATTAAGCTTGGGTATTGCGACACCGAAAACGACGTTTTGCAATTTCAAGGGCAGGCATACGAGGTTATTGGGCTTGAGGAAGCAACACACTTCACCGAATTTCAATTTTTAGCTCTAACCGAAAGCAACCGCGCGAGCGGTAATATGAAGGCAAGGTTTAAGCCGAGGATGTATTTTACCTGCAACCCCGGCGGAGTTGGGCACGAGTGGGTTAAAAGGAGATTTATCGACAGAGATTTCCGCGGGAGCGAGAAGCCGGATGAATATCTTTTTATTAAAAGCTTGGTGTTTGACAACCGATTTATTATGGAGAACAATCCTGAATATCTCGATACGCTTATGAACCTTCCCGAAGTGCGCCGAAAGGCGATGCTTTACGGCGATTGGGACGCTTTTGAGGGTGCTTTCTTCCCCGAATTTGACCCGAGCAGGCATATTATACCTGATGAAAGCGTTATTCCCGAAAACGCGATTCGCTTTAGGGCGCTTGATTACGGGCTTGATATGACGGCTTGTCTTTGGTGCGCAGTTTCCGACGACGGAACGGTTATTGTTTACAAAGAGCTTTACGAGAGCAACCTTTTACTTTCGGAGGCGGCGGAAAAGATAGTTTCGCTTACCGACAAGAGCGAAAAAATTCGATACACCGTCGCCTCGCCTGACCTTTGGAACAGACGGCAGGACAGCGGAAAAAGCGGCTTTGATATTATGAGCGGGCGAGGGCTTTCGCACCTTATTAAAGCCGACAACAGCAGAATTGCGGGTTGGAGAGTTGTTCGCGAATATCTTAAGGCGGGACAATCGTTTGGCGGTGAAGCGAAATTGAAAATTATGAGAGGTTGTAAAAATCTTATTAGGTGCATTCCCCTTTTGAGATTTGACGACAAGGTTAGGGAGGACGCTGCAGAGTCCCCACACGAGATCACACACGCGCCCGAAGCGCTTAGATACGCCTTGATGTCGCGGCAACCCAGACAGAAGCCGGTTAGAAAACGGTTTTTGGGAAGCATTTACACATTCGACACACCGAGCGACCGCGAAAACGGTTACGACAGCTTTATTGATTATTAAAAAGGAGAAAAATGAAAAACCGCACAGCATTGCCCTTTACAGAGGAATGGGAGCTTTATGAAAAGGGCAAGGAGTATAATTACTCTATTAATCTTTATGAAACAGTGAACACTAACGAAAGGTTCTTCAGAGGCGACCAATGGGACAACCTTAATTCAGGCGGATTGCCTACACCTGTGTTCAATATCTTTAAGCGTATTATCGGTTATTTTACAAGCAATATTTTGCAAGCGCCGATAAAGATGCGATATTCTTTTGCTTCGCCTTACGGATTTGGCGGCAGCGCGTTTAGCAAGGAGGAGGCGAGCGCCGCCTCTGAAAAGTTAAATTCCATCGCGGATTTGAGATGGGAGAAAAACAAAATGAACGATTTGCTTGCCTCGGCGCTTAACGATGCCGCCATTTCGGGCGATGCGGTATGCTATACCTATTGGGACCACGATATTAAGACGGGACAACCCTTTAAGGGCGATTTTAAAAGCGTACTTATTGACAACACGAACGTATTTTTTGGAAATCCCAATTCCAAAGACGTTCAATCACAGCCCTATATTCTTATCGCCCAGCGCGAGACGGTCGACGACCTTATTAAGCAGGCGAAAAGAAACAAAATTCCGAAGGAAAGTATTGACAGAATACTTGCGGACGAGGAAACGCTTACACAAAGCGGCGACCGCGCAAAAAACGAGATAAGCGGCACGAAATGTATTTCGCTTATTAAGCTTTGGAAGGACGAAAACGGCAACGTGCTTTACAGAAAGTCGGTTAAAAACGCGATTATTCAAGACACGGTCAGCACGCGACTTTCGCTTTACCCTATTGCCTTTTTTAACTGGACTGAGATTAAGAACAGTTGGCACGGGCAGGCGGTTGGCACAGGACTTATTGACAACCAAATCTTTATTAACAAGGGATTTGCGATGGTGATGAAGCATATGATGGACACCGCTTTTTCGAAGGTGGTTTACGATGCTACCTTGCTTGATGAATGGTCCGACCGCGTTGGCGAGGCGATTGCGGTTAACGGCCCCGTTGAAAACGTTGCGAAGGTACTTTCGCCCGGTGTTATGCAATCGGGGATGCTTGACGTGCTTTCGATGGCAATTTCGCACACGAAGGAGTTTTTAGGTGCAACAGATACGGCACTTGGCGACGTTGCACCCACCAACACAAGCGCTATCCTTGCATTGCAAACGGCTTCCTCGGTTCCGCTTGAAAACGTTAAGCGCAACCTTTACCAATTCGTTGAGGACATTGGCGTTATTTGGCTTGATTTTATGTTTGGCTATTACGACGACAAGCGTTTGGTTTGTGTTATGCGCGGCGACGAGCAAGAGTTCGAGGGCTTTAACCTTTCGGCTTTTAGGGACGGTTTATTCGGTTGCAGAGTTGACGTTGGTGCAAGCAGCTATTGGAGCGAAATTGCAGTTCTTAACACGCTTGATTCTTTATTAAAGCTTGGGAAGATAAGCACGGTTCAATATTTAGAGCGACTACCCGACGGGCTTATTACCGAAAAAGAAAAATTAATTGAAGAAATACGCGCTTACGAGCAAGCGCAACAAGGAAAGGAGAATTTTTTAGTTGAAGAGAATTAACAACGAAGAAATTTTAGACAAGATTTACGACCTTGCAGACGCGCAGGGTTTGAGAATTGACGAATTTATGGTTCGTCTTGAGGACGACTTTGGCGAAGCACTTCCCTCGCTTGACGGTATTCCCGAGGAAATTGCGAGCGAGCTTATTGACGCGAGAGAAAGCAAAAAGGAGCTAAGAAAGCAAAGCCGAGCGCAACAAAGCGCGGCGGAAGCCGAAGCGGAAATTAAGCGATTTAGAGAGCTATTCCCCGAGGTTCCCGCAGAGGAAATTCCCGATTCGGTTTGGGAAGAGGTTGCAAAGGGCGCAACGCTTTCGCACGCTTACGCGCTTTATAAGGTTACCGAGGAACAGCTTAACAAATACGCCGAGGACGTTAACGACCGAAACGCCACCTTTAACGGAAAGGCGGGCTCTGACGGCTCTACCGAGCCGGTATTTACAAAGGAGCTTGTCGAAAAGATGAGCGGCAAGGACATTAAGAACAACTACAAGGGTATTCTTAAGGCAATGAAAAACTGGAAGTTTAATTAACGATTAAAAGGAGAAATTATGGCAAATTACAACAGTATTGAAAAAATTATCAGCGCAGAGATTTTGCGCACCAACGAGGACAACCTTCTTGCAAACACCATTTGCAACACAAGCTTTGCGGGCGACATTAAGGACCGCGGCGACAGCGTTGTTTTTGTTGGTCTTAACGACCCTACCGTTTATGATTACGAGGGCAGTATTACCTACGAGGACATCGACGATTCCTCGATGCAGCTTCTTATCGACCAGGACAAAGCGTTTTCCTTTAAGATTAAGGATATCGAAGCGCTTCGTTCCTCGATTGGTCTTGAGGACAGCCAAACCAAGCGAGCAAGCTATCTACTTAAGAACGAGGTTGACAGCTACGTATTTTCGCTTTACGGCGAAGCAGGAACCGCACTTGAGGCGGTTGAAGCAACTCCCGAAAACGTTTTGCAAACCGTTGCGGGTATGAAGCAGGCGCTTGAGGAAGCAAACGTACCCCACGGCAGAACCTGGATTGTCGTTCCCCCGTTTATTAAAACCAAGCTTATGCTTGCGGGCATTAAGTTCCAAATTAACAACGGCGTTAACGGCACCGGCGCGGTTGCCTTTACCGACGAGCTTGGTTGCGATATTTACGTTTCCAACCAGCTTGCAACCGACAAGAACGGTCAAACTATGATGCTTGCCGGCTCTTATTCGGCCATTGCTTATGCGGAGCAGGTGCTTGAAACCCAAGTGCTTGACCGTCTTGAAAACTCGTTTGACAAGGCAGTTAGAGGTCGTCTTGTATTCGGTGCAAAGGTCATTAAGCCCAGTGAGCTTGTATGCTGTCCCGTAAGCAACGGCGGCAACAATATTTAATAAAGGAGTTATTTGAATATGACATATAACATTACTACTTCACGAATTAACGGTTTATTTTCTGCAAACGAAGTAACGTTTACAAAGATTGATGCACAAAGAAACGAAGCTACGCTTAGTTTCGATTTAAAGGATACCAAGGACCCGACTTTTATTCTTTTCAACCTTACCGATACGAGCGGCATTCCCGTTTATATTGAGTTAGAAGCGGCAGGCGGAGCAAAGCGACAGGTTATGTTTATCGATGGCGCAATTAACGTTCTTCCGATAACCAGCGGCGATTATATTGATACAAACGGCAAATTTAGCTTTAAGATTTTTTGCGATGGTTCTGTGCTCGATATGATTAACGTTAGGGTTGGCGCAATTTCATACACTCCCGTAATAAACCACTAATTTATTTTTAAGGGTTGCTGTTTATTCGGCAACCCTTATTTTTATTAGCAAGATTTAGAAAGGAGTTTTATTTTGACAGGAAACGAGCTTTTTAAGCGCGCAATAGATTTATGTGCGCTTAACAACGGTCAAGACGGCGCGATTATCGACACGAGCGATTTAGCCGAACGTGCGGTTTCGCTTATTAACCAGCTTCTTGCCGAAAATTCTGTGCTCGACGGAAGGATTTTAAAAACCGATCACAAGGTTTTAAGGATAACTTCGCTTGACGAAGCTTTAGGTTGCAGCGAGATTGTAGCTTGTTCGGTGCTTCCGTACGGGCTCGCGATGCTTTTTATGGTTGGCGAGGACGATGCTCTTGCGGGAACACTAAGACAGCTTTATATTAACGCGCAAGAGGACGCGATTAAATTCGG
Organism: Eubacteriales bacterium; assembly: GCA_045652025.1. Taxonomy (GTDB): domain Bacteria; phylum Bacillota; class Clostridia; order Oscillospirales; family CAG-382; genus Coliplasma. The sequence goes on along the minus strand of JAZRTL010000091.1, from coordinate 4,428 downwards.
AAAGCCGAGGGCACATCCGATTACGGAGGTATATAGTTGAGAATTATTTCGACAAACCGATTCAGCGGGGTTGACGAGGACGCGAATTTTGACGGCGGGCTTGGCAAGGCAAGCAATATTCTTAATTTTAGGATAGACGGCAACGGCAACCTTGTTAAGCGGCAAGGCGTGCGCGCAATATTAACCGCACCGAACGACATTGAGGGCATTTGGTGCGGCAAGATTAACGGAGTTAAATCGGTTGTATATTCCGCAAACGGAAACCTTTACAGCATTAAATACGAGGATGCGAAGTCAGGCGAAAAAAATCTTGAATTTAAATTTTTGGGCTCGCCCGGCAGAGGCAAATGTAATATGTTTGAGTTTGGCGGTATTCTTTATATTAAAAGCACCACCTTTTATTGCAAATACAACGGAAGCACGCTTAGTATGGTTAGCGGATATGTCCCAACGGTTGCGATTGGTTGCAGTCCCGACGGCGACGGCACGGTTTGGGAGCAGGTTAACCTTTTAACAAACAAAAGGCGCCAATTATTTTCGGGCGATGCGAGCAAGCTTGTTTACCGTTTAGCCGAAAAGGAAATAAGCGGTGTTAGCTCGGTTAAATTTGACGGAGTTGTTTGCACTATCGATTACAGCGTTGACAAGGCAAAGGGCGAGCTTTCGTTTAGGAGCGCACCGCCCGCGGGGCTTAACAACGTTGAGATTATTTACACAAAGGACAGCGGTAACGAGGACAAAAAAAGGATTATTAAATGCACCCACGTTATGAGGTTCGGCGGAAACTCCGACGGACGATTGTTTTTATGGGGCAACCCCGAATTCCCAAATTACAGGTTCCATTCCGACCTTGCGGACGGTATTCCGAGCGCAGAATACTTCCCCGTTAACGCTTTTACGATTATAGGCAACAATTCTATTAACTGTATCGTCCAGCAATATGACAGACAGCTTATATTTACCGAAACCGAAGCATATTATTCTTATTATGTGATAAGGCAGGACGAATTGGGAAAGGATTTTGCCTCCTTCCCCGTTTTTAGTCTTAACGGAAGCAAGGGTTGTTTATTTAGTACCGACGGTTGCATTATCGACAACAAGCCGATAACGCTTTGCTTTGACGGGTTGAACAAATGGGAATCGACCTCGATACAAAACGAAAAGAACGCTATTTGCTTTTCGAGCCCTATCCGCAAAACGCTTAACCGTTTAATGCAGGGTGATATATCGAACGCTTATATTTTCGATTACCAAAACTACCACGAATTGTTTTTTATTTGCGGGGACACGGCTTGTGTTTTCGATTACGAAAATGATAATTGGTATTTTTACGACGGGTTTAGCGGAAGCAACTTTGTTTGCTACGGAGATTCGATTTTCTTTTCACGCGGGTCAATTCTTTATATTTTCGGGAACGAAATTTCCCAAGAGCTTAACCGAGAATGCCGTTGGGAAAGTCCGTTTATTAACGGAGAGAGCCGTTACGGGCGTTTGGATATAACCCGAGTAGAAGCGGATTTATTAACCTTTAGCGGAAACGAGCCGAGGTTTGAATTTAGGTGCAACCGAGCCGATTCGATAGCAAGAGCGCTTAAATTTAGAAACGAAGCCCCCGAAAACAAGCGTATTTCGTTAAGACCGAACCTTAAAAGAGCGATGCCCTTTTCGATTTGCTTTATTGAAAACGGCAAGGGCGATTGCGAGCTACACAGTATTACATTAAAAATTCGAGATAAAGAAAGGAGCAGCAGAAATGGCGTATGCTGACCAAATTGAAACATTAAAAAGCTCGCTGAACGGATATTCAGCAGAGGAAAAGAAGCTTGCGGAGCTTTATAAGCAAGCGCAGGCGAATTTAGAGCAAACACGCGCAGAGGCGCAAAAGCAGCTTAACAAAAACTATTACCGCGACCGCAACGAAGCGATTACAGACAACGCGCGAGCCGAGAAAAACGCCTTTACGTCGCTTGCGGCAAGGGGGCTTGGGTTCTCGGGCGAGGCGGCACAAACAAAGCTTAATTCGAACGTTGCGCTTTCGGGCAGGTTAGGCGAGCTTGCACGCGAAAAGGCGAAGGCGGATTGGGAAAACGAGCTTAACTTTGCCGACGGACAAAGCAAGCTTTCGATGGAGCAAGCCGAAAAGCTAAAGGAGCTTATTGAAAACAAAAACAAGCTTAACGCCGACATAGCGGAGATGGAGCTTAAAAAGGAAAGCGGAGATGCCGACCGTCTTGCACAAATGCAGCAAGCCGAAGCCGACAGAGCCGCCCAAAGCGAAAATCGCGAAAAGGAAATGGCACACGAAAAGGAGCTACAACAGATTAAGATAAACGCCGAAAAGGATATGCTCGAAAGAGAGCTTAGCGCAAAAAGCTCCTCTTCCTCTACAAGCAACACCCAAAGCGGCAGCAAGAACGAGCAAGCGAGCACCGACGAAGAGGGCGGTTCACTTGGTTACACCCCGGGCATTAGCGAAAAGGAGCTTGCGAAGCAGATAGTTTCGGCAGCGAGCGGGGGCTCGCAGATAGATTCTGTAGAGGAAAATTACAGAGTTAGCAAGTTTTTGTTGGAGCTTCTTGTTTCGCACAAGATTAACACCGATTACTACAAGGAGCTTGTCGTGATGTTAAAATCCTTTGGCTATACCGAAAAGAGCGAGCCGCTTATGAGGGTTGAGGTTGTTTCCTACGAGGCAGATAAGCTTTACGACGAGCAGGTTAACCATTATTACGACAAATATATTTTAGACAACTACGAGCCCGCTGAGGCGAGAACAAAGTCGCGCGAGGTTGCGCTTAACGAAGAGTTTGACTATATCTTTGAGAACTGCAACAACAACACCGAATTTAGAATTTGTTGCAAGAATCTTAAGATTGCAAGCACGAAGGTCGAAAAATATTTGGCGAACCGAACCCCAAAGAGCATTTCCGAGGGTAAATATGGGTATTATACCGACACGGAATAGGTGAATTATGGATATTACTAACTATATTGAAAACGAGCTTTATATTATCGTCCCCGTTCTTTACGTTATAGGAATTATTTTTAAGAAGACGGAGGCGATAGACGACAGATGGATACCGATTTTACTTGGAGTTATGGGAATTTTGCTTGCAACGGGTTATAAATGGGCGAATTATCTCCCGACCAACCCCGCGGAATACGTTGCGATTATTTACGCCGGAATTACGCAAGGGATACTTTGCGCGGCGGCAAGCGTTTATGCAAACAACATCCTAAAGCAAATCAAGAAGGACGATGATGAGACTGGTTCTAAAGGCGATAGCGGTAATAGCTGATTGTATTTACGGTCTTTTTTACGAGCCGTAGGATATGGTTGAGCAGATGATAACCGCGATACTTTCCTCGGCAGGATTAACGGGCGGTATTGTTGCCACCATCGTTACCGCCGCGCTAAAAAAGGCGCGCAAGGACGCTGACCTTAAGCGACAGGAAAGGTTAAAGCTTGAAATTCTTCGGCTCGAGGGCGAGGAGCGGCTTAGCAGCTTGCTTTTTGCAATAATTAGGCACCTACGCGGCGGCGGAAGCGAAAAGGAGCTTATCGACGCGGAAAGAGCTTATATTGAATATCTTGAAAGCTCCAACAAGCTAAAAAACGAAATTATCGGTATTCACACTTCGAAATAATTAAAGGGCGTTAAGATAGGAAAGCTATTTTAACGCCCCGCTTGTTTTTTGGTTTTTGTTGTGCTATAATTAATTAAACCATTTGGGAGGTTTTTATGAACGATATTTTTGACCCGAAGCTTGAAAACAAGCCAATAAAAGAAATTAGCCCCAAGGTTAAGAAAAATCTTATTTACCTTGCCTGTGTTTTAATGGGCATTGCCATTGCGGTTGGGGGGATTTTACTTTTTAATTATATTTTCGCGGGTGCCTCTACCCCGCAAAGCGCGGTTGCGGAATATCAGCGTGCTTCGCTTATTTACGACGTTGACGGGATGATAGAATATTCCTCGGAATACAACAAAATTGTTCTTAACGGCAACCAAAAAACGAGCGACAGATTACTTCGCGCTTATCTTAACAAGGCGTACGAGGACAACAGCTCGATTTACAAGGAAGAGAACATTTCATTTAAGCTTATTTCGGTTTTGGAATACACCGAGGGCGAAGGAAGATACAGCGAGGTTATTGAAAAGTATTGTCAAAAGGCAGAAAGCGGCAAAGAGGACATTAAAGCCATCGCTATCGTTAAGATGACGGTAGACAACGGAAAAAGCGCGACCACGCGCGAATACGTTGCGGTTAAGCAGGGCTTCCGTTGGTTTTTCGCGTTTGCACTTTCTTGATATAGGTAAAATTAAAAAGCACTTGCGGATGCAGGTGCTTTTGTTGTTTTTCGGGGGGGTTGTTGGATAATTTCAACAAAAAAACAAAACCGTTGTCTAACGACAACGTTTTTGT
>JAZRTL010000090.1:0-1550 GCA_045652025.1 Eubacteriales bacterium | reverse complement strand
GGTCTTCCCACCGAAAACTACGCTATTAAAACCGGTATGCACCCCCGCGCAGTTACCGATAAGAATATTGAAAAGTTTACAAGCCAGCTAAAGCGAGTTGGCTTTGGGTTCGATTGGTCGCGCGTTGTAGATACGACCGAGGAAGACTACTATAAGTGGACCCAATGGATATTCCTTAAGATGTTCGAAAAGGGCTTGGCGTTCCGCGATACCGCGCTCGTTAACTATTGCCCCAACTGTAAGGTTGTTCTTTCCAACGAGGACTCCCAAGGCGGCAAGTGCGATATTTGCCACAGCGACATTATTCAAAAATCCAAGGACGTTTGGTATTTAAGAATTACCGAATATGCAGATAAGCTTCTTACCGGCTTGGAGGAGGTTGATTACCTTCCCAACATTAAGCAGCAGCAGGTTAACTGGATTGGTAAATCCGAGGGCGCGTTCGTTAACTTTAAGATTGCAAACAAGGACGAAACGCTTAGAATTTACACCACCCGTCCCGACACGCTCTTTGGCGTAACCTTTATGGTTATGGCTCCCGAGCACCCTTTGATAGACAAATACAAGAGCGAAATTAAAAACATTGACGAAATCGAAGCATACCGCGCAGAATGTGCAAAGAAGACCGAATTCGAGCGCACCCAGCTCGTTAAGGAAAAGACGGGCGTTAAGATTAGCGGTCTTTCGGCGATTAACCCCATTAACAACAAGGAAATTCCTATTTATATTGCCGATTACGTTATGATGGGCTACGGTACGGGCGCGATTATGGCAGTTCCCGCCCACGACGGACGCGACTGGGAATTTGCAAAGAAGTTCGGTATTGATATTATTGAAGTAATTAAGGGCGGCAATATTGAGGAGGAAGCATACACCGAAAGCGGTGAAATGGTTAACTCCGGCTTCCTTAACGGATATACCAACAAAGCGGATTCGATTAAGCGCGCTATTGCCGAATTAGAAAAGCTTGGCTGCGGCGAGGGCGGCGTTCAATATAAGATGAAGGACTGGGCGTTTAACCGCCAGCGTTATTGGGGCGAGCCCATTCCGATTATCCATTGCGAAAAATGCGGTATGGTTCCCGTTCCTTACGAGGAGCTTCCCTTGCGCTTGCCCGATATGAAGGAATTTGCCCCCGGTCAAGGCGGCGAATCGCCTTTGGCAAGAATTGACGAGTTCGTTAACTGCAAATGCCCCAAATGCGGTGGCGATGCAAAGCGCGAAACCGACACGATGCCTCAATGGGCGGGTTCCTCTTGGTACTTCCTTCGTTATTGCGACCCCAAGAACGAAAACGCGTTTGCCGACCAAGAAAAGCTTAATTACTGGTTGCCTGTTGACTGGTACAACGGCGGTATGGAGCACGTTACCCGCCATATGATATATTCGAGATTTTGGCATAAGTTCCTTTATGACCTTGGTCTTGTTCCGGTTGCAGAGCCCTATGCGAAGCGCACGGCGCAAGGTCTTATCTTAGGCCCCGACGGCGAAAAGATGAGTAAATCCAGGGGCAACGTCGTTGACCCCAACGATGCGGTTGACGAATTCGG
>JAZRTL010000089.1:0-8734 GCA_045652025.1 Eubacteriales bacterium | reverse complement strand
CCGATTTTTTATCAAAAATCTCTTCCAAAATCCAAGGTAGCATAATTATCGCGCCTATTTCAAAATAACCGGCCGCTCTACCAAATAGATTTGCGGCTGTGAAGATACCTAACGCCATAACCAAAAAGCTTATAATAGCCATATTAACAAACAAGGATTTCTTTTGATCGTAGGTTGGTTCTAACTGATTTTGGAATAAAAACGACAATATCGGTGCAACGGCAAAAACAGCTAATCGCAAAGGATTAATGCCAATATTATCGAGCAATTCCTCTTCCGCAAGGTGCTTGCCCGTATCTTCTGCCGCAGACATAATGTACGAAAGCGTAGAACCAAAGGACATTAGCATAAAGACTATTGCGGCGATTGATATATATGTGATAATCGTCCAGGGTCTGTTTAAAAATAGCGGGAGAACTATAAAGAATATAGCGTATGAATGGCAAAGGACTGCAATTAATACGATTATATAATATAATAAATACTTTTTCTTAAGCAATGCATCAATCGCATAGGTAAGAACAGCTATCGCAACCGTTTGCTTTAATGCGCCCATCGTATCGTAAAATAATCCGATTGAGAAATAAATCAACACGCTTAAAACAAAGTTGGACGAATATTTTTTAATAAAACGGATCATACTTCCGTTTGTGAAAAATCCAAAAAACACGAGATATAAATGATGATTATCGGATATTTCGTTTCTAAAGAAGTTTCTAAAGCCATAGAACAAAGGATTTTCAAAAAAACCGGGATTTGTATCCAAATAATTTTGCAATGTATCTGCAGTTTTGAAAAGTCTTATATATAAAAATGTATCGTTATAATTTGTTCTTAAGCCGGAAAAAAATCCAAGCAAGCAAATCAGCGCTATTAACGGAAGGTCAATCTTGGTTTTGTTAGATAAAGTCACAGAAAAAGTACCGTTTTGAGAAAAATATGCCAACAACAGAGCAACACCAAGAACGAACAATATTTGAAGCATGGAATTTCTCCTTTCCGTAAATCTATAGTATTATATAACAAATTAACAAAAAATGCAATAAGCACAAAATACAAAAAAGACAAATACGATTTAACGGACTTGTCTTTTTAATAATTTTGCAATGTTTTCGGAAATAAACGGGATTATTAAATAGCCAACGAGCGTGATTAACGTATAACTTGTAGGAAGAATAGAATATGCATTTTGCAGGAACGCGATAGGAATATTGTATGGCTCTCGTAAATTCATAAGATTGCTTCCATAAATGCAATTTAATATAATCGCAATAAAAGCAAAGATTATAACGAAAGATGAATAGCCGAAATAATCCTTTTTGTTAAGCTTTTGTCTGTCTTTTAAGAAGATTATGCCAAAAACTATCATAACCGAATGGTAAAACAAGCTGTAAAGTGAAAAAAAGTGCCACGCGGGATAGCTCATAAGCGAAGTTGTGGGAAATATTAAAAATGCAACTCCCGCAATTATACAACCGTAGGAAATGAAATCCGAAGCGGATTTTTTTATAATCCTATTCCCAAAGCCGTACATCCAAGCGGCAAATATAAATAAACCGCAATAGGATAACGGAAACCAAGCGTCTAAATGCAAATCCTTGTATATAAAGCTGTGGAGTATTTTAATCGCTTCCAAAACCGTTAATATTATCGCAATTAAGCGGGTTAACCGCAATTTTTTCACTTCGTCTATTTTACGTAGAAAGAGCAGAGCGACAACAATTAAAGCGATCGAAATAAAAACCGCAACAATATGCGAGAGCGTAAACATACCGCAAGCTTCAAACCTGCCGTTAGGGGCATAAAAATAATATAAAAACGTTTCTAAAATGTTCATTTTACGTCTTTGATATTAATTCTAACGCCGTTAACCTCAACGTCGCCGTCGGCGCGAATTAAAAGGTATTTTGTTCCGTCGATAACTCTTGCTTCAACAAGGTCGCTGTGCTCGGGCGCGACCTTAATTGTAACCTCGGGTGTTTTAACCTCGAACTTTTTAATGTCCATAACGTTAACGGGAACTATGCTTGTGTCTGTGCCGAAGCTTTCTTCGAAGTTGTTTGTAAAATCAGAAACGCTTTCCTCCTTAACACCGCCAAACCGTAAAAGCGCTTGCATATCGTTAAGCGAAAGCGTTAAGGGCTCCTCAACCTTGTTGGTTTTGTGGTCTGCTGTAAGCTCAATAAGTTGCCCTTGAACCGATTGAACAAATTCCAAGCTGCATTCTTCCGCAACGGTAGTGTTAATAATAGATGCAATGCTTTCGGTTTGCTCGGTAGCGGGCTTGGGTACCTTGCATTTGAAAACGGTATCTATAAAAGCTTCCTGCGAATTAGATACGTCTTGTGTATAAAGCAAGGATTGGTAAATATTAGCGCCGTTAGCTTCAAAGGCAGGGAACATAAAGCCAATAGCAGGGGAGCTTACAATAGAATCGCGAATAAAGTTTTTAAACTTGTTTTCGGAAATATTATATCCAAGTGTCGGCTTTGCGATTTTTATCGGGCAAATCGCGCAAAGGATATAAGAAAACATTTGATACGATTCACCGTCTTCCGTGCTTGTCATAACGTCGTATTTGTCGTTCGCGAGCAATATTAAATAGCTTGTGTCAATCTCCAACGACGAAATAACCTTTTGATAAAGCTTTTTAACCGCCTCGTCGTCCGAAAGTGAGCTGGCGCGTAGGTTGGAAAGAAGCTTGTGCTCCTCGCTTTCCAAAACCTGCTGGTTGGAAAACGAAATTTCAATTAAATTTCTGCCTAAAGTACCGGAAAGAGTTTTTCTTAATAAAGAAAGAACTTCCTCTGCCTCGTCGTTGGATATTAAACCAAGATTTTGGTTGAATTCAGAAACTATCGTTTTGTTAGTGTTAACGTAACATCCGCGGATGTGTCCGATATTATTTTTTTCGGGGCGCATTCTGCGCCTGATTTCTGCAATTTCTCTTTCGTTCATTTTATTTTCTCCGTTGTTATATTAATAATATAATAACGCTATTTTTCCTTTATGTCAACATAAGCCAACCTATTTTCAACTTAAAATCTTATATAAGACGTCAATTATAAAGCATATCAGCAAACCGAAAGCTGTTGGGAAGAGCGCGGATACAAAGCACCATTTTTTGCTTTCTGTTTCTTTTTTAATCGTTAAAAGCGTCGTTGCGCAAGGCCAATGCAAAAGGGTAAATATAATCGTACAAATAGCCGTAATTAAGGTCCAACCATTGCTTATAAGAAGCTCTCGTAAAGCGTCTAATTCGTTTAATTCAATAGGCACGCTTAGAGACATATAAGTCATAATCATAATGGGCATAACCGCCTCGTTTGCACAACTCCCTAATATAAACGCGGCAAGAATTACACCATCAAGCCCGAAAATTCTTGCACAAGGGTCTAAAAACTCGGTTATATAATTAAGTGCGCTTTGGTCGTAAATAAATAGGTTTGATAAAACCCAAACGACCAAGCCGGATGGGATTGCAGTTGTAACAGCTCTTGATAAAACAACCAAAGTTTTATCGAAAATAGAACGCGCTATAATTTTTGTAAATCGCGGCTTTCTAAAAGGTGGTAATTCGAGCATAAAGGTTGAATTTTCACCCTTTGATAGCGTTTTTGATAAAATTTTAGTTGAACAAAAAGTAAGAAAAACGCCCAAAAGTACAACTAAGGTGGTTATTATAGTTGGGATTATTCCGTTAATAAATTTGTTTGAAAAGCAAGCAAAAAATATAGTGGATAATGTTATAATTGTTGGAAATCTGCCGTTACAAGGAACGAATGAGTTTGTAACTATTGCAAGTATCCTCTCCCGCGGGGAAGCTATAATCCTTGCGCCTGTAACACCACAAGCGTTACAACCGAAGCCCATACACATCGTTAGCGCCTGCTTTCCGCAGGATTGACATTTTGCAAACGGCTTATCAAGATTAAATGCAACTCGAGGCAAATATCCCAAATCCTCTAAAATGCTAAACAACGGAAAGAATATCGCCATCGGTGGGAGCATTACCGAAATTACCCTTGCCGTCATACCGAAAATACCGTCAATAAGCATAGATATTAAGGTGTTCGGTAAGCGAATAGCAAGTAAAATGTTTTTTAAATGAGTGCTCAAAAGGTTAAAACAAGACATCAGCAATTTGGAAGGGTAGTTAGCACCCTTTACAGTAATCCAAAAGATAAAAAGCAAAAGTAATAACATAATCGGATAACCGAGCTTTTTGCTCGTTAAAATTCTGTCGGCAAAACTTAAACCCTCCTTTACGTCCTTTAACTCAACACATTCATTGTATATTTCCTCCGCTCTTTTAATAATTTCATTTGTGCTTATTTCCGCGGAAATATTAAAGCTTTGCTTTTTATCTATGTGCTCGTCAAGCATTGTGCAAAAGCTTTTAACAGACCTTTTGCTTATTGGCGAAATTTCAATAACAGGTACGCCAAGCAAATCCTCTAATTTTGTTTTGTTAAGATAAACGCCCTTTGTCTTTGCTTCTTCAATAAAATTAACACAAATAATCAAATTGCTTGTTAAATTGCGCGTTTGTAAAGCTAAGCCGATTCCGCGCTCAAGGTTTGTTGCATCGCAAACGACGATTATCTTGTCGAAGTTAGAGTTAAATATATAATCGCAGGTTACCGCCTCGTCGCTCGAATAGGGGTTTAACGAATATGTCCCGGGGAGATCAATAACCGAATAACAGTATTTTTCTGTTTTGAAATGTCCAACTGCAGATTCAACCGTTTTTCCCGTCCAATTTCCCGTGTGTTGCTTCATTCCTGTAAGAGCGTTGAAAAGAGTGCTTTTTCCAACGTTCGGGTTGCCGACGAGGCAAATTTGCTTTTCGTTTGGACTGTTACGGCTTATATTTTTTATAATAAAATTCTTCGCGTCCTCGTTTCTTATCGCTACAACAGATCCCCTTATTAAATACGCCTTCGGATCTCCCGAGGGGCTAATACCAACACATTTAACCAACGTGTTTTCGATAATACCAAAACACTTTGCTCTTACTTCGATAGGTGTGTTTGGGTTAATAAAAGAAATTGTCGCGCTTTCGTTAAGCAACAATGTATCTAACGTTATATCCGTCATAATCAAAATCCCTTCAAGAAGCGTTAGTATATCTCAATATATCTTATTCTTTTGGGGCATTTGTTGTCATTTGTGTAAAATGTATAACAAAAAGGTTATGTTTATTGCTATATTGTTAGAAATACTTTAGCGTTTTACTTGACTAAAGCGCGAAAGTATGATACAATACAATCAATAACTAATAAAATAGGTGAAATGATGGTTGCAAATAATAAAGCTATTGCTCAAAGCGATAATATAGTTCCTACCTTAATGCGCTTGTATGAATCCTACGGATATAAAAAATTCAAGATGAGAAAGTTCGAAAAATACGATCTTTATCTCGAGAATAAATCCTTCCTTCGTAATGCGAATATTATTACCGTTACGGGCCCTAACGGACGGCTTTTGGCGTTAAAACCGGATATAACGCTTTCGATAGTTAAAAATCTAAAAAAGTCTGCTTTGCCCGTTAAATATTATTATAACGAAAATATTTACCATGGCGACAGTAGCTCTTGCGAGATTAAGGAATCTACTCAGGTAGGGCTTGAATATATCGGCGATTTGGATATTCGCGCTTTGGCGGAAATTTTGCTTCTCGCTGCGGAAAGTCTTTCCCTTGCATCCGAAAATTATCGTATTGCAATTTCCCATATGGGTATCGTTTCTGCAATTTTAAATTCTCTTTCGGTTGGCGAAACCGATCAAGAACGTATTTACGAGCTTATTTCCGAAAAGAATTTACACGGAATTAAGGACCTTTGCGAATCGCTTTCCTTGGACGAAAAATCAATTAATCTTCTTGCGGGCTTGGTTACCGTTAGCGGCGACCTTGCTTCTACTATCGAAAATGCTTCTTCCTTGGTTTGCTCGGATAGCGCAAGGGAATCGTTAGAGGAATTAAAAGCACTTTCCCAAATTATTGCTTCGTTTGGCTTGTCGGATAAGTTCATACTCGATTTTACTGTTATGAACGACGTTAGCTATTATAACGGCTTGGTGTTCCAAGGTTATATAAGCGGTATTCCGAAGGCGGTTTTGTCGGGAGGTAGATACGATAATCTCGTTCGCCGCTTCGGTTGCGAAAGCTCTGCTGCCGGTTTTGCGGTTTCTACCGATCTTTTGGCGGAATTCAATTATCGCGAAAACGAATACGATTACGACGTATTGCTTTTGTATTCCGAATCCTGCAAGCCCGAAGCGGTTTTGAAGGTTCAAAAGGATTTTGCCGAAAAGGGCGAAAGCTGTATTGCTCTCTCTTGTGAGCCCGAATGGCTTAACTGCAAGAGAAAAATCTATATGTCTGCCGATGGGAGTTTAGACAATGAATGATTATATAAATATTGCTCTTCCTAAGGGAAGATTGGGCGAAAAGGTATATTCGCTTTTTGAATCTATCGGCTACGGCTGTCCCGAGCTTTTGGACGGTGGAAGAAAGCTTATTTTCGAAAATTCCGAAAATAAGGTTCGCTATTTCTGGGCAAAGCCGTCCGACGTTGCAATTTACGTCGAACGTGGTGCGGCAGATATCGGCGTTGTAGGTAAGGATATTTTGCTTGAATATTCGCCCGATGTATATGAATTGTGCGATTTGGGCTTCGGCAAGTGTAAAATGGCGGTTGCGGGTAAAAAGGGCTTGCGACTTCCTACCGATAGAACCTTGCGCGTTGCAACCAAGTTTTCTAATATCGCTTGGGATTACTATTCAAAGCAATCTCGCGATATCGAAATTATAAAGCTTAACGGCTCTATTGAAATCGCACCCTTGCTTGATTTGAGCGACGTTATCGTTGATATTGTAGAAACGGGCGCAACACTTCGCGAAAACGGATTGATTCCTTACGAAACGATTTGCGATATAAGCGCGCGTCTTGTGGCTAATAAAGCTTCGTATAAGTTCAAATCCGAAAGCATTAATAAGCTTTTGGAATCTACTACCGCTTACATTTCGGAGAATAAGAAATGATAAAAATACTTAAAGATTACGAGGAAAAAGAAATATTTGAGCGTAGCGAGCAAGCGTTCAACGTTGCAGATAAGGTCAAGGATATTATCGATAACGTGCGCGCTAACGGCGATAAGGCATTGCGTGAATATTCGTTGGCGTTCGATAAAGTAGAGCTTAATAACTTCGAGATAGATATAAGCTTAATGAAAACCGCTTACGATAATTGCGATGTTGAATTTAGAGCCGTTTTGGATGAAGCGGCGGCTAATATCCGCGAATATCATCAAGCGCAGGTTACCGAGGGTTACGAAATTAACCGTTCCAACGGCGTTAAAATCGGAAGAAGAGTTCTTCCGCTCGAGCGCGTTGCGCTTTACGTTCCCGGTGGTACGGCGGCGTATCCTTCCTCGGTTCTTATGAACTGCATTCCCGCAAAGATTGCAGGTGTTGATGAAATTATAATGACAACGCCTCCTTCTAAGGATGGCTCTATCAGAAACGATATTCTTGCCGCGGCTTACGTTGCGGGCGTAGATAGATTGTTCTGTATCGGCGGTGCCCAAGCGGTTGCTGCGCTTGCCTATGGTACCGAAAGCGTTCCCAAGGTAGATAAAATCGTTGGACCCGGTAACGCCTTTGTTGCAGAAGCAAAAAGACAGGTCTATGGCGTTGTTGATATCGATATGATAGCAGGCCCCAGCGAGATTTTGATTATCGCCGATGAAACCAGTAGTCCCGTTGCGGTTGCGGCGGATATGCTTTCCCAAGCAGAGCACGATAAAAACGCTACCGCCGTTCTAATTACAAACAGCGAGCGTATTGCTAACGAGGTGTCTTTAGAAATCGAAAGACAGTTAAAGCTTTTGCCGAGAGAAGAAATAGCAAGAGCATCGATAGATAACAACGGTAAAATTATTATAACCGATACTATCAAGAACGCTATTGATATTTCCAACCGATTAGCTCCCGAGCATTTGGAAATTAATACCGAAAACGCTGTTGATTATTTACCTTTAATAATAAACGCGGGTTCTGTCTTCCTCGGAAGTAATTGCCCCGAAGCAGTTGGCGATTATTTTTCGGGAACAAACCACGTTCTTCCTACCGGTGGTACGGCTCGGTTTGCAAGCGCTCTTTCGGTAGATGATTTTGTTAAAATGCTTGAATATACCTATTACCCGCGTGAAGCGTTAATAAACGATGCGGATAAAATTGCGTTGTTTGCAACTCGCGAGGGGCTCAATGCCCATGCGAGAAGTGCGCTTGTTCGCAAGGAGATTAAATAAATGAGTTGGGCATTAGATAAAAGACTTTCCGGATTAAAGGCGTACGTTCCGGGCGAACAACCGGAGCCGGGGAAGTATATAAAGCTTAATACAAACGAATTTCCTTATCCTCCCGCTCTTGGCGTGGAGGAAGCGGTTGCAAATTCGGTTCTTAATATGAACTTGTATTCCGACCTTAACTGCACAAAGCTGAAAGCTGAATTCGCTCGTGTTTTTGGCTTTCCAAAGGAAAATGTTGTGTTTACCAACGGCTCGGACGAAGCGTTGTATCTTTGCTTTCTCGCTTTTTGCGGAAAAGAAACGGGCGTAGCGTTTGCCGATTTAACTTATGGCTTTTATTCTGTATATGCCGAGCTTTGCGGCTTGGATGCAAAGGTAATACCGCTTAACGAGAATTTCGAAATCGTTCCCGAGGATT
>JAZRTL010000088.1:0-2232 GCA_045652025.1 Eubacteriales bacterium | reverse complement strand
ATGTAATACCCCTATAATTTCTGCGGTTGGGCACGAAACCGATTTTACAATTTGCGATTTTGTTGCCGACCTTCGCGCACCAACGCCCAGCGCGGCGGCAGAGCTTGCCGTTCCCGACGTGCGCGAGCTTAAAAAGCAATTTTCCAACGTAGAAAAGAGAATGCTTCAGCATCTTTCCTTGCGTACCGAATATTTAAGAGAGCGCCTTAATTCCTTGGCAGGGCGCCCCGTGCTTCAAAGCCCTAACCGCTATTTTGACGATAAGCGTATGGAGCTATCTCGAGCGGAGGAGCGTCTTTATGCGGTTGTCGAGGGGAGAATCCAGCGCGAAAAAATGTTGCTTTTTGCAAAAAGCGAAAAGCTTAACGGCTTAAACCCGCTTGCAATACTCGGTAGGGGCTTTTCGGTTGCCTTTACTGCCGACGGCAAGGCGATAAGAAGCGTTAATGAATTGCCCTCGGGCACAGATTTTGAACTAAAGCTCGCCGATGGACAGGTTTCGGCGGTTACAAAATAGAAAAGGTTTGTTTTATGGCTACTATTATAAGAGCAATAACAAGAGATGGCTCTGCAAGAGCTATCGTTATAGACGCGCGCGATATCGTTGAGCGTGCAAGACAAATTCATAACACCACCCCTACCGCCACCGCGGCGCTCGGAAGAACGCTTATCGCGGCTTCTCTTGCCGGCTCGATGCTTGGCGAGGAGGACGATTGTATGACAATTCGCTTTAAGGGCGATGGCTTGGGCGGTGCAATTACCGCAACGAGCGATTGGTGCGGTAACGTGCGCGGATATATCCAAAATCCTTCGGCGGAATTGCCGCTCCGTGCCGATGGCAAGCTTGACGTTGGCGGATGCGTTGGCAAGGGTATGCTTTATATTATGCGCGACGTAAGCGGAAGTAACGAGCCCTACGTTGGCATTTCCGAAATCCAAACCGGCGAAATCGGCGACGATATTGCCTATTATTACGCTACGAGCGAGCAAATCCCAACCGTTTGTGCATTGGGCGTTTTGGTCGATCGCGACCTTAGCGTTAAGCGCGCGGGCGGCGCGTTGGTTCAGCTTTTGCCCTTTGCCGACGATGCGGTTGTCGATGCGCTGGAAGCAAACGCCGCTAAAATGCGCCCCGTTACCGAGATTTTGGAAAACGGTAGCTTAGAGGACGTTCTTGCTGCCGCCTTTGACGGTCTTGAATACGATATTTTCGATAAAATCGAATGCGGATACGTTTGTCCCTGCTCGCGCGAGCGCACAGAAAAGGCGCTTATCTCGCTTGGGGAAGCCGAGCTTTTGGATATGATAGAATCCGAGCCCGAAACGGTTATGACCTGCGCGTTTTGCGATGCGGTTTATAAATACACCCGCGAAGATTTAAAGGAAATTCTTGAAAAGGCAAAGAAATGATAAAAAAAGCACTTGTAACCGGCGGTGCGAGAGGGATAGGCGAATCGATTTGCCGCGCTCTTTCCGAGGACGGCTGGTATTTGTATATTCATTGTAATTCAAGTATAGAAGAAGCAAACGAGCTTTGCGCCGAGCTTGGCAACGCCGAAGCTATCGTTGCCGACCTTTCGAGCGCCGATTCGGTTGCTTATATTACCGAAAAATGCGCCGACGTTGACGCGATAATCAACAACGCGGGAGTTGCGCTCGTTTCGCTTTTCGATATGGTAAGCGACGAGGCGATGCGACGGCTTTTCGAGATTAATCTGTTTTCCCCAATAAACATCGTTCGCGGTATATTGCCTAAAATGCTAAGCCGCAAAAAAGGCGTTATAATTAACGTTTCCTCGGTTTTTGGGGAGGTTGGCGGAAGCTGTGAGGTGGATTATTCCACCACAAAGGCGGCGCTTATCGGCTTTACCAAGGCGCTTGCCAAGGAGGTTGGTCCTGCGGGGGTAAGGGTAAATTGCGTTTGCCCCGGCATTATCGATACGGATATGAACGCCGATTTATCGTTCGAGGATATAGAAAATCTTTCCGAAGCGGTTCCGCTTGGGCGAATTGGCGAACCGAGCGACGTCGCGGAAGCAGTTGCCTTTTTGGCTTCGGACAAAGCGTCCTATATAACGGGCGCGGTTTTTGATATAAACGGAGGTTGGAACGGATGAACAGAATAGCAAAATTCTTTAAGGTATCTCCCGAGCAATTCGGCAGAGATTGTTATGAAAACATAATTCTTCCTCGCCGCGCTACCGCGGGCTCTGCGGGCTATGATTTTATCGC
>JAZRTL010000087.1:0-3848 GCA_045652025.1 Eubacteriales bacterium | reverse complement strand
TTTACGTTTTCTTCTTCTTCAACACGGAGAACGGGAGTATCGCCGGTATTGTCAACCATTACCTGTTCGCAACCCATCATGAATTGATAGAAGTCGTAAGATTGAACAACCATACCCCAAACGTCGCCAACTTCGGGATCGTAGGACTTAACGCTGCCGTGAGTAAGTTCGGGAACTTGAAGCATTTCGTACATCTTGTCGAGAGTCCAGTCGCCTGCCTTAACAAGATCGTAAGGGCTTTCAAGGTCGTATTTCTTGATCATGTCCTTATTGAAGTACATTGCCCAAGTGTTTTCGTCGTCGCATACGATAGCATCGCCTGCGAGGAAGAACGCCTTGTTGTTAATAGCAGTGTCAGTAATAAGAGTTTGGTCCCACCACTCTTTGTCGAGGTGGAGGTAGCCGTTTTCAATACCCTTGAAGTCGATAAGAAGACCGTCGGTTGCGAGAGGAGCCAAGTTGTGAATCGAGTTAACGATTGCTTGGTATTCACCACTACCGGAAAGGATATCTTCTCTGAGCATCGTGATAGCGTCTTCGCCTTCACCGGGAAGTACTACTTCGATGTTGATGCCGTACTTTTCTTCGATAAGAGAGTTTCTTTGGAAGAATGCGTCGTGTACGGGTTCGTCGCTGGGTTCGTTAATATCGACTTGGCAGGAGTTGAAGCTTTCAGCGCCGCCAGGCAAGCCGAGGATGTTAACGATTTCGCCGCCCCAGTTCTTAGCTTCGTTAAGGAAGCCAGCTGTGTCGCCGGTAGCACCGGTATTGCTGGTGTCGGTTTCGTCTCCGCCGCAGGAAGCGAGAAGGAGAGTAGAAAGCACGAGCAAGAGACACAAGGTTAGAGATGCAACTCTTTTGAGCATAATCATACCTCTTTTTCTAGATTTTTGGCAGTTACAGAGTAACTCACCTTTTCAAATATTTTATATTATTTGTCTCTTATTGTCAAGGGGTATTTTACTTTTTATACATTATATACAAAATAGACAAATATTATTTTTATTCCCCTACCACGCGCGTTGCAACAGAATTCGACAGACACGGCGGATAAAATGGTTTTAGGTCTTATTCGAAAGGAAAAAAGCGATGGAAATTAAACACGAAAACGGCGTTCTTTGCACAACGGCTTATATTTTAGGCGAGATTGACCACCACAACGCGAAAAGCGCGCGGGAGCAGCTCGACGAGATTATTGACAAGGAGCAGCCGATAACCTTTAATTTAGAGCTTTCGGGGGTTACGTTTTGCGATTCCTCGGGGCTTGGGTTGGTTATGGGGCGGATGAAAAAATGCGGAAGCGTTGGAAGCACGATGATTATTAAGAATCCCTCGGTCGCGGCTTTGAAAATACTTGAAATAGCGGGGATGGACAAAATTCTTAAGATAGAAAGAGGTTTAAAATGAGCGAAAAGGTTATTAACGGTATGAAAATTGAATTCGAGGCGAGGAGCGTTAACGAGGGGTTTGCGCGGACGGCGGTTGCTTTATTTGCCTCGCAAGCCGACCCAAGCGTTGCGGTTATTGCAGACATTAAAACGGTTGTTAGCGAAGCGGTTACGAACGCTATCGTTCACGGTTACGCCAATTACGAGGACAAAAGCAGATGCCCTATTTACATACAATGCAAGCTAACCGAGGGTGGCAGACTGATTATTAAAATTAAGGACAAAGGCAAAGGCATTGAGAGCATTGAAAGCGCGATGCAGCCGTTATACACAACCGACGAAAGCGGAGAGCGCAGCGGGATGGGCTTTACCATTATGGAAAGCTTTACAGACAAGATTAAGGTTAGCTCCAAGCAATTTAAGGGAACGACGGTTACGCTTGAAAAGAGGTTGAGGGGGCGTTGAACGGGTTAGACGTTTCGCTTATTGAAAGCGCGCAAAACGGAAACGAGGACGCGGTTGCGAGGATAGTCGAGGAAAACGAGGGGCTCGTTCGTTCGATTGCGGTTAGGTTTATCGGCAGAGGGGTTGATTTTGAGGACCTTTGCCAGATAGGCCATATTGGAATGATTAAGGCGATTAGGAATTTTGATATTAGCAGGGGCTTTGCCTTTTCGACCTATGCCGTTCCGTTGATTATGGGCGAGATTAAGCGGTTTCTTAGAGATGACGGCGAAATTAAGATAGGGCGCGAGCTAAAGCGCAAGGGCGCGATTGCCTATTCCACGCGAGAAAAATATATTATTGAAAACGGAGTTGAGCCGACGGTTACCCTACTCGCCTCGCTTTGTGGGTTCACACCCGAGGAAACGGTTGAATGTCTTGGGGCGAACGCGGCGACGATTTCTTTAAGCGAGCAGATTGGAGAGGACGGCACGCTTGAGGACCTTTTGGGTGTTGATTTTACGCCCGAAATTAACGAGAGAATTGCGCTTAAGCAGGCGATTGAAAAATTAGACCCGACGGAAAGGCAGATTATTGTTTTAAGGTATTACAAATCGCTTACGCAAAGCGAGGTTGGGCGGATTTTGGGGTTAACGCAGGTTAGCGTTTCGAGAAAGGAAGCAAAGGCGTTATTGGCGTTACGAGAGGAATTAAAATAAAAAACGGGCGTAAAGCCCGTTTTTTATTAGTTTGCTCCGCAGCGCGAGGCGCACATTTCGTTAAACAGCTCGCGGAAGGCGGGAGAAATATAAGGGTCGGAAACGCTGGAGATAGACGTTAAGCAGATATGACCGTAGCCCTTAACGTATTCATGGGTAAAGGTGATATGCTGGGAAAGGTCGGGCGTGAAAACATAGATATCCTCGGTACAGAAGACGTTTTCAGAACGGTATTCGTTAGAGGACAAGACCGCCGAGAGATCCTTTCCCGACAATTTGATGAGGCGTGATTTTTGCAAATTTCTGCTTATATTGGCAGGAGATGCATCCCAAGTCAAATATACCTCGGGCATAGTTGACAACAGAGCAAGAGCGGCTTTACGGGATATAATATTATACCCGCTGAACGCCTCCCAAAGACTCTTTTTGTGGGCAGAAGCACCGTAACTATCACCGTGACACATCACAGCGCGATAGCAATCGCGGCGCTTATCGACGAACTTTTCGAGAAAAGAGCGTCTTAGCGAGCGTGCATGGGAAACCGGTAGTGTTTGGTAGTTCATTAATTTCACCTCGTTAAATTATATTTTCGGTATTGTGTTGGCGTTTGGTTATATTTACGCTTAAAAATTTTAGAGAAATAGCGGAAGTCATCTATCCCGACGGCGCGGGCGACAGATTCCACGGGTTGATTTGTAGTAGACAAAAGCTTTGACGCGCATTCGAGCCGATAATCGTTTAAAAAGGCGATTGGCGAAACGCCGTATTCCTTTTTAAAGGCAGTATATAGGTTAGATTCCGACCAACCGACCATACTCGCCAAATCGGCTATTGTTATTTTATTAGCATAGTTTTGTTTGATATATCCGACAACGGCGGAGACCGAATTAAGCAAGGGCTTTCGCTTTTCGGTAGCAGAGGATATCATTTCCTTTGCGATTTGGTAGGAAATGCTCATTCTATCGAACGGGTTATCCGCAACGAAAATAGAGTTTACCAAGCTATTAAGCGCGCAAGCGCTATCCGTTGGCGGTTGGGTTGGGAAATCAAACATTTTCTCGGCGCTATAGCTATTTTCCAGCTCGATATTCATAAGAACGCAGCGTGTATCGCCGGATGAATCGTGGTAGATTTTATTATCCGGTGGGTGAATATATATCGACCGTTTTTCGTTTAGCGTTTGCACCAACGAAAAACAGCGCGGGTCCACACCAACGATATTCGCTTTATCGAAATTAGGCAACAAGCCACAGAGCTCGACGTGTATTTCATTTATCGTCATATATTCCCCCCTTGT
>JAZRTL010000086.1:0-3773 GCA_045652025.1 Eubacteriales bacterium | reverse complement strand
CCGACTTCCCGGCCATTTCGTTGCTTGCCACTTGTATGACAAGCAGGAGAACGTGTAAGATTTATGAGCAAACGAAAGAAGAAAGAATACGACGATGATGACGGAAGAGTGATATCTCCGATGAACATCGACGGTATGCCTTGGTATAGCGGAAAGCGCAAGCTTTTTGGCAACAAGCAACCGAGCGAGCAAAATCAGAGCGATATTCAGCTAACACCCAAAGAAACGCGCGCTATGCTTGGCGGCGTGTTCGCGGCGGCGCTTTTGGTCGCAGGTGTGTTTGCGTTGGCGGCACTTCTGTTTATTTTGTTCTGTGTTTACGTTTGGTTAAAATAAATCCCCCAAAATAAAAATTCAAGACGGCAAAAAAGCCGTCTTGTTTTTTTGCGGGGTAATTTGCGGGAGAGTGTTAAGCCGATATGTAAAAAGATTGTAATAACTACCCTTATGGACTTTACTATTTTAAAAAAGTATGGTATAATGATGAAAATAAAAGCTGCGAGCCGATTTTTAAAGACGGTTCGCAATTTGCTTATAAAATAACTAAGAAAGGTTATTGCTATGAAAAAAATTCTTGCTCTCGTTTTGGTGATCTCGATGGTGATGGCGGCTTTTGGCTTTGCACTTACCACCAACGCGGCACCTTCGGTTCCTATGCCCGATCTGTTGGACGGATACGAAAATATTTGTTTGACATATAATTTCCGTCCGAGCAGCGGCTCTTCTATTCGCCATACCGCAGCAGATTTGCTTCCTTATACCGCTTATATCGACACAAACGGTAACATAAAAGACTTTTTTATGGATACCTATTTGTTCCTTCCGTATAATACCACCGCTCCTTCGGGCGCAACGCTTCACGGCGGTACCAATAACCCTACGTTCGCAACCGACTGGACTGCATACATTAACGATTTGTTTTATGTTAATCGAAACGTTAATGCGCTTGAAACAGCTTTCGGTCAGACCAAGGCGGCTTTGAATAACACCGACAAAAAGGCGGGCGTGTTCTTCACCATTTTTTACCCCGCACATAACCAAACCAATTTTGGCGTTCTTGGCAGCAGAGCGCTTGATCTTTCCCGAAAAGAAGACCGCGAATACGCTATAAAATGGATTATTGACGAGCAACTAAGGCGCTTTACAGAAGCCGAATACGAGCATCTTGAGCTTCTTGGCTTTTATTGGCTCGAGGAAGAAATTTATTCCGATTACGACCAAGAAATGATGCTTTATGCTTCGGAATATCTCCATTCCAAAGGACTTAAGTTTATTTGGATTCCGTGGTACCAAGCCCCCGGATATAATAAATGGCAAAGCTACGGATTTGACTTTGCTTGCCTACAACCGAACGAAATTTGGCAACAAACACATCTTTCCGGTCGTGTCGATGCCTGCGCAAGTCTTTGCAAGACCTATGGTATGAGTATGCAGATCGAAACCCGCCACGAAACAAACGAGCAGGAATATTTCGATAGATATGCCAAATATCTTGCAGGCGGTGTTAAGAGCGGCTTGATGGATGCTATTAAGTTCTATTATCAGGACGGAAAAACCGGCGTTTATTATGCGGCTTGTTATTCCAGCGAACCTCTTTTCCGCTCGGTTTACGACCTTACCTATAAATATGCAAAGGGAACGCTAACGCTTGACGACCTTGGTCTTAGCGAGCCCGAGCCCTTTTCGGTTCCCGAAAACGTAGATTGGGTTTCCCGCGGAAAAAACTATACCGGTTGCGATTCCTTTGTTGACGGAAACGGTATGGCATACCAGCAGGTTGACGGCAAGGAGCTTACCGATGGCGTTTTGGGTAACTCCACAAACGGCACCGAATGGCACGCTTACCATATATCGCTTTTGGATGATGAGGGCAGAATGAGCACCACCATCGATTTGGGCGAGGTATATACCGATCTGACTCATATCATAGCTCATTTTAACGATTACCACCCCTTCAACATCGGACCTCCAAGCGACTTGCAGCTTTACGTTTCAAACGATGGTGTTAATTTCCAATATATAACCAATCCTAAAATTAAGCATTACGAAAACGATTATTACATTAAATACGTTCCCTCCGAACCGTTCGAGGCGCGTTACGTTAAGCTTTCGTTCACAAATGCAAAAGGATATAACTTCGTTTTCTGTTCCGAGATTATGGTTGGTAAGGAGCTTCCTCCCGCAACACCCGATGAAGTTCCTCCCGAAAATCCCGAAACACCTAACCCCGAAAAACCTAACCCCGAGAAACCTAATCCCGAAAAACCCAATCCCGAAAATCCCGACAAGGATGAGGACGACGAAAAGGACGATGAGGTAATGCTCGGCGATGTTAACGATAGTAAGGAAATCGATAGTATGGACTACGTTATTATAAAGCGTGCATACTTCGGCACCTTTAAGCTTTCTGCCGACCAAGAAAAACGCGGCGACGTTAATAAATCAGGCGATATAGATTCTATGGACTACGTCCTTATCAAACGCGCCTACTTCGGTACGTTTAAATTCCAATAATTAAAAACAAAAACCCAAGGCGATTCGCCTTGGGTTTTATATTGCGTTAAATTTTTGTTTTTGGCATAAGATTGCCGTTTGAAATACCCTTGCCGATAAGCATACCGAGCGTTATTTCCGAAACGGTCCATCCCGTTTCGACACAACAAGGACCCCAGCCAACGTCGTGAGGGATGCCGAAATATTCCAACCTATTAAGGTCAATACCTCTGCACCAAGCGCCGTCGAGCAAGGGATTTTCGCTACTCACCTGCGCTTTAATAAAGAATTCGCAAATCTCTTTCCAAGCATCTAAAAAGCGTTGCTCGTTGGTTGCGAGATAAGCAAAGGAAAAGCCAAGCGGTAACCAGTTAAGCGAATAGAGCAGGTCTGCAACAGGGTCGCCGTTTTTGGAAAGGAGCGAGCATTCTCCGCCCGCGTTGTTAAAGCAAGAGGAGCGGTAGCCCGTATCCCATTCCATATAAGCTCCCGAGGGGTGCTTAAGACGTAAAAGGTCGGTAAATACTCGGTTTAGCATATCGTAATGCTTCTTTTCTCCGCTAGCGATATAAAGAACCGAAAGCGGAAGTATAAGGCGGCAAAGCTCGCCCGTTTCGCTGTGCTCTCTAACCGTTTCGGGATAGAGCGACATAAGCGTTTCCAAGCCCTTTTTGCCAACCTCGTAAAATTCCTTGTTGCCGTTTGCAAGGTAACAAAGCAACAAAGCTGCGCTATACCAAGAATTGTAATGGGCGCTTGCAAAGCCGTTTTCCTGCTCCTTAAGCTCGAAAACGCTCTTATCGGGGGCAAGATATTCCAAAACGTCGGTGCGCGCGGGGCGAAGCCCGTCCTTGCAGGTTGTGTTGCAAAGGAAGGTTAGCACGCGCTCGGCATCGGGGATGAATTTATCCGAAATACCAAAATAAGAATAAAGTATTGAGGGAATTATGGTTCTTGCAACGTCGTCTTGGTAACAAACGTTCCACGCCTCCTCCGACCAGCGCATCATTCCGCTAAACTTGCCGTCGGAAATAACGAGCGGTCCGTAGCAAAGCGAAAGCATTTTGTTGGCAATTTCTGCCTTTTCATTATCGCCACAGAACAAAAACGCGCCTGCCGCCTCGCCAATACAATCGGTGCGAATAACCGTCGATAATTGGCGTTTTCCATCGGGAAGAATGTTGTGGCTAAGCCCTTCATAAATGCCCTTTTCGCCGTTTGGGGTTACAAGGTATCTTGCTAAAAGGTCTATTGCGCGGGTAATGCTTTTGTCAAGCTCG
>JAZRTL010000085.1:0-4733 GCA_045652025.1 Eubacteriales bacterium | reverse complement strand
CTTTCTTGCGCCCTTGGGACCGATACAAGCACCGATAGCATCAACCTTTTCGTCGTTGGAAACAACTGCAATCTTGGTTCTGCTGCCTGCTTCGCGCGCAATCTTTTTAATTTCTACAATGCCGTCCTTAATTTCGGGAACCTCAAGCTCGAAAAGCTTTGCAACCAAGCCGGGATGCGATCTCGAAAGAAGAACGCTCGGACCCTTGGTTTCCTTTTTGATTTCGTTAATAAATACCTTAATTCTATCGCCGACCTGAAGTGTTTCGTTGGGGATTTGGTCATCGCGCAAGAGAACCATTTCGTTCTTGCCGATTTCCAAGGTGGCGTTTGCGGTGGTCGGGTCAACACGAATAACCACAGCCGAAATAATTTCGCCCTGCTTTTCTTCGTATTCGCGAATCATCTTGCCTCTTTCGGCTTCGCGAATACCTTGGATAATAACCTGCTTTGCTGCTTGAGCGGCAATTCTGCCGAAGGTCTTGGTCTTAAGCTCGATCTCAAAAACGTCGCCAAGCTTATATCTCTTGGATTTAGCGCGAGCATCGTCAAGCGAAATTTCGGTTTGGGGGTCGATAACCTCTTCAACAACCGTAAGCTGCTTATAAAGCTTAACGTCCTGCTTAATGGGGTCAAGCTTAACTCTTGCGTTTTCATATCCGCCGTTTTCCTTACGGAAAGCCGAAATCAACGCCGCTTCGATGCGCTCTATCATATATTCCTTGGAAATACCTTTTTCTTTTTCAAGGATATTAAGCGCTTCAAACAATTCCTTATTCATCTTTGTTCTCCTCGTTTTCGTTCTCGGCGGATTCGCACGCCTCGAATTCTGCATTTATTTTTGAAATTTGTTTCTTTTCGAATTTGTGTTCAATGCCTTCGGAAACAAGCGTTATTGTGTTTTCGTCATATTCCGAAATAACACCTCTGAACTCCTTGCTTCCATCTACCGCAACGTAAAGACCCAAGTTGACCTTTAAGCCGCCGTCGCAAGCGAATTGAATATGTTCGTCCTTGTTAAGCGGGCGAACCGTTCCGGCGGAAGCAACCTGCAAGCAATAGCTTTCTTCAATAGGGTCAAGCTCATCGATAATCGGCTCTATAAGGCGGGTAACCAAAGAGCAATCGTTTATCGAAATGCCGTCTTTTTTGTCGATAGCTATTTCAAGAATCATTTCGGGACCCTCTTTATAATAAGAAACGTCCCAAAGCGTGTAGCCCGCTTCGATAACAGCCGCTTCGATCGCGCTTTTTACCTTTTGGGCAACGTTCGTTTTCTTTTCTGCCATAAATCCTCCATGTAATATTTAAGAGAGGGTCTTGCAACCCTCTCTTAAGAACTAATTTTCATTTCTTGCTTATTATATCACACTTTTTCGTGTATTACAATACTTTTTTAAAAAATCATTACTTTTGCGGAATGAATTTTTCCGCCATTTCCCAATCTACAAAAAGCATTTTTTGTTTTTTGCCCTTGTTGCTTTGAATAGTGCGTTCGGAAATAACGCCGTTTTCGGTAAGCGTTTTCATTGCCTTTGTAATTTGTTGCTTGTTTGCGCTCCCGCGGGATTTTTTAACCGCCGTTGCAATCGCTTCCGTATAAGTAGGGTTAGGGCTGTTTTTTAGATAATCAAAAATATATCCGTAATAGCTTTCGTAAATATCCTGCTCGGTAGGAAGAAGATAAGAAACGGTAGCGGTTTCGCGCAGCTGCTTTGAAAAACAACCGTTAATTGCATAAACCACAACCTGCTTGCGATAAAAATTCTTTAAAAACGATGTAACCGAGCTAAAATGACCGTCGCCCGAAAACAAAATAAAAACGTCAATATCGTCGCTCGAAAGAGCTTTTTGATACATATTATCCAATATGATAAAATCGGTAAAATCCTTTTGAACACCGTTGGGGCTACGGGTATCGATTATCTTGTTCGAAAACAGACGAATTCGTCCGATTTCGTCGGCAAGACTTTTGTGAGAGAAATCCGCAAAGAACATAACCTCGGTAAGATTGTATTTGGAGTTTAAATCCTCGAACCATGCTTTTATGTTCGGCTTAAAGCCATAGTTGGTTTTAAGTGATATGTACCAATGCTCGTAATCGACAAAAGCGACTGCCTTTGGTCTTTCGTCGCTTGTACGCTCTTGTGTTCTTGCGCTTTCCTTTTTGAATAACCTTAAAATACAATAACCTCCTTTCATAATTGTGGGGCCCCCGGGAATCCGAAAGGATTCTTGGGGTACTTTATATAAGGTTATTATATCATCACAACCGCCCAAGGTCAAGAAAAATAGTTTTGCTTGGTTAAAAAGTCCTTTAATTGTAATATTATTTTCTTTTCCAACCTCGAAATATAGCTTTGGGAAATTCCAAGCATATCCGCAACCTCCTTTTGTGTAAGCTCGTTGCCGTTTTTGTTAATTCCGTAACGTAGCTCGATAATTTGTCGGTCGCGTCGGTTTAGCTTCGAAATAGCGGCGGCAATCATCGTTTTATCCTCGTTTTCCTCTAAATTTTTATAAACGTAATCGCTTTCGGTTCCCAAAACGTCGCTAAGCAAAAGCTCGTTGCCATCGTAATCGACGTTAAGCGGCTCGTCTAACGAAAGCTCGCTTCCTTTGCCGTTGTTCTTTCTTAAAAACATCAAAATTTCGTTTTCGATACATCTCGAGGCGTAGGTCGCAAGCTTTATTTGCTTATCCGCCTTAAAGGTGTTTATCGCCTTAATAAGCCCAATCGTGCCTATGGAGATAAGGTCCTCTATCCCAACCGTTGTGCTTTCGAACTTCCGCGCGATGTAAACTACTAACCTAAGGTTGCGCTCGATAAGCGTCTTTTTTGCATCCGAGTCAGTTTGTAAAAGCTCAATAAGCTCGCTTTCCTCTTGGGTGCTAAGCGGCGGCGGAAGCGTTTGGGGCCCGTTTATATAAAACAGCTCGTCGTCTATCCCCAAAACCTCTTTAAGCCAAAGAATTACCAAGCTTACCTTTTTCGTTACCATATCCGTTTTCTCCTTAATTATATAATGCTCGTTGGAATTATCCCGTCGTAGCCCGAATAACTGCTTTTAAGCGTATCCACCGCGATATAAGCGTTAACCGCTTTTCGCTTTGCACCAAGCCGAACGATTTCTATTTTCTCGGGGCGAAAGCCCAAAAAACAACCCTTGCCCGCACTTGTGGAGAAGGGGATTGCCCTTACCGAAAGGGGAAAGCTTTCTGCTTCCGGATTGTTAAACGGCGCGGGAAGCGCGGTCGAGGATAAAATAATTACGGGCAAGGCGGAAAACGGCTCGGTTACAAGGTTACCGCTATCCGCAAGCAAGCGCGCTCTAACTTTTGTACCGCAAATTGTTGTTTCTATCTCTGCCGACCGCACGTTTATTTTGCTTCGGCAGATAAGCCCGTAAGAAAGCGCGATAATCGCCGATGCAAGACATATGAGCGCAAATGAAAGCGCGTCGGTATCGAAATAAACCCCGTCTGAATATTGCGAGGAAAGCCCGTATATTGCGCTCACAAGCCCGCCAAAAAGAGCCGAGCTTGCCAAATAGGTTAGCGTTAGCACAAAAAATCGCTTTTTGGACGGGAAGCCGAAGGCAATAAGGCAAATTATGGCAAGCGCCAACAGATGAAGTATAAAAAGCAAAGCACTATGTAGCTCGGCAAGATAGGGGATAAAGGAATATAACCCGCCGAAAGCCGCGGCGGCGACAGAGCGTATCGCCGTTGACCTTTGGTTTAAAATTCGGCTCGTTAGAAACAGGCATAAAAAATCTATCGAAAAGTTAATAACAAAAAGCAGGTCGGCATAAATCACAACCGTTTCGGCATACATACTAAACACCTCGGGTTTATTATAAGCCGTTCGGGGTGGGTATTTTGTCGTATTCGATAGGGGGATATAAATTTTATGAAAAAGCCGTTCGTTGTTGTTAAAAGCCCGTCGGACGTAATAAAGCTAAGCATAACCATTCTCGCTTGCGCCTTTATATTGGGCGCGCTTGTTGCAAGCAATAACAAAAGCGTTCCGGTTTTTTCGGGCGGTGGGAAGGGCAATAGCTTCTATTCTCTCGTTGGAGAATTGGTTTAATGTTCATTCTGTTCCCGAGAGCGCGCGTTCGCGTTTCGGCGTTCGCTTTGCCTGTTATGTTGTTAATGCTTTGGTGCGAGGGAATTGCACCGTTTTTAATAATCTTATTTTCGGCATTATTGCACGAGCTTGGGCATCTAACCGCCGTTTTTGCGCTCGGATATAGGATAAGAAGAATTGATATTTTACCCTTGGGTGCTTTAATCGTTTTGCCGGAGGGGATACCTAACAAAAGTAATTTTAAAATAGCAATCTGCGGGCCGCTTGCCTCGCTTTTATCTGCGCTTGCGGGATGGGGTGGTTTTGTTGCTTTCGGCGGGTTGCCTTGGTTGTTTTTTGCGGTGGTAAATTGTGTGCTTGGACTTTTTAACCTGTTGCCAATAAAAAAGTTAGATGGTGGAAAGGCGCTTTTTTGCAAGCTTTCCGAACGCTTGGACGAAAAAACGACAGAGAAAATATCCTCTGCCGTTTCGTTATTAACCGCTTTGGTGTTTGTTGGCTTTGTTGCAATTTGCGTTGTGCTGTCCGAACGTAATTTAGGTGTTGCTCTCCTCGGCGGTGTGCTTGCCTTTCAGGTTCTTTCAAAAGAATAAGCTAACGTATAATATTAAAACGTTAACCCCTCTAAAAAGCAAAAAAAG
>JAZRTL010000084.1:0-2187 GCA_045652025.1 Eubacteriales bacterium | reverse complement strand
CCTGATGCACTTAATACACCCAGCGGTGTATTCGTAAACGAAGACGAAATTTTCGTTGCCGACACCGGTAACTCGAGAATTGTTGTTTTTGACAAACTCGGTAATTTCGTTGACATCGTTCCCGAACCTGCCAGCGAAGTTCTTCCCGAAAACCACGTTTATTCGCCCGTTGCAGTAGCAGTTGACCACGCAGGCCGTGTTTACGTTGTATCTGCAACATCTACCTTTGGTATTATCTCTCTTAACAGAGATGGCTCCTTTAACGGCTTTATCGGTGCACAAAAGGTTGCTTTCGATGCTCTTGATTACTTTATGAGACTGTTCAAAACTGCTGAACAGCTCGCAGCAAGTGAATCTAATGTAGCTACCGAGTTCAATAACCTTTGTATCGACCAAGATGGCTTCCTTTTTGCAACTACCGACTCTATCGAGGACGCGTTGGTTCAAAACGCCATTAATAGTAAGGACAAGAGCGGCGACTACGCTCCCGTTAAGAAGCTTAACCCCAACGGTACCGACGTTATGAACCGTAACGGTTTCTGGCCTCCTTCCGGCGAAATCGATATGGGTACTACAATTAATAATCCAATTGGTGGCGGTCCTTCTATCGTAGTTGACGTTGCCGTTGGCCCCAGCAACACTTGGAGTATTATCGATAATAAGCGTAGTAAGGTATTTACTTATGACTTCAACGGTAACCTTCTCTTCGCGTTTGGCGATATGGGTACTCAGTTGGGTAATATCCAAAACCTTGTTGCTATCGATTATCAGGGCACTAATATGCTCTTGCTCGACCGTGCATCCAGCGCTATAACCGTGTTCAAGCGTACCGGTTACGGTGATTTGCTTGCTGCTGCAATCCAAAACACCGAGGATAAGCAATACGATAAAGCGGTTGACTACTATATCAGCATTCTTCAGCGTAACAATAACTACGACGCTGCATACGTTGGTATTGCAGATAGCTTGTACCGCGATGGCGAATACGTTCAAGCTATGAAGTATTATAAGTACGCTTACAATACCGAAGACTATTCTAAGGCATATCAATCCTTCCGTAAGGAATGGATGGAGGAAAACATTTGGGTTGTTCCGCTTGTTTTGCTTGTTTCGCTATTTGCTATTACTAAGTTCTTCGGTTTTGCAGATAAGGTTAACAAAGCTGGTCAAAAGGAAAAGGATAAGCGCACCTTTGGCGAGGAAATCTTGTATGGCTTCCACATTATCTTCCATCCGTTTGACGGCTTCTGGGATCTTAAGCACGAAAAACGCGGCTCTGTAAGAGGTGCATTGTTCTGGCTTGCTATCACCTGCTTGACCTTTGTATATCAATCTATGGGTACCGGTTACCTCCAGAACCCCACGGGCTCGACAATGTCTTACTTCTCAGCTGTCGTTTCCATTCTCGCTCCCGTTGTTCTTTGGGTTATCGCTAACTGGTGTATTACCACCTTGTTTGAGGGCGAAGGTAGCTTTAAGGACGTATTTATCGCGACCTGCTATTCTCTCGTTCCGTTGCCTATGTTGATAATTCCTTCGGTTATAGTTTCTAACATTATGACCTTAACCGAGCTTCAAATCGTAACCCTTATCGAAAGCTTTGCTTTCGCGTGGTTGTTTATGCTTGTATTCTTTGGCATGATGGTAACCCACGATTACACCATCGGTAAGAACTTTATTACTACTATCGTTTCTATCATCGGTGTTGCGTTTATCATCTTCCTTGCGGGCTTGTTTACCGCACTTGTAGCCAAGGTATTCCAATTCTTCTATCAGCTATACATCGAGCTGTCTTACAGATGGTCGTAGAAAGGAGTGTATGGTATTATGAAAAATCTTTTAACTAAATTACTTGCACTCTTTATCTGCATTGCGATGATGTTGTCTGCTGTTGCTACCGTTGCTTTTGCAGAAGAAGAATCTGCAGAGGGTGAGGAAGAGGTAGCATGGGAAGATATCTGGAAAGATCTCAAGCGTCCTGCATACACCAATACCGCGTTTGCTTCTGTGAAAGAACGTATTCTTGGTAGCGGCGACGTTGATCCTATGCAACTACTCACCGTTATCGACGGTTATGCTTTCTATGGTGATACTCTCACCGGCGAAATGATCTTCCTTGTACTTAAGGATAAAGAGCTTACTAAAGAAGCTATTCTCGAAACTGCTTCTATCCCCGAATATACCGCG
>JAZRTL010000083.1:0-1674 GCA_045652025.1 Eubacteriales bacterium | reverse complement strand
TGATTATGCGCGGGGATATCCGCTCTCGCCTTGCCGAGAGCATCGAAACCGCATCGGGACTTGCGGGCGGAATGATAAAAATTTTGCTTCCCGATCTTCCCGAGGGCGAAAACGAGCTTGTTTATTCCCAAAACTATGCTTGTAAAACCCACGGAATCTCTATCGGAGAGCTAACTCCGCGAATGTTTTCGTTCAATAACCCGTCGGGTGCTTGTGATGCCTGCGGCGGTCTTGGCGAAAATAACGTTTTCTCGGAGGTAAAGCTAATCCCCGACCGCTCGCTTTCTATCTATGCGGGTGCTATTGTTTGTAACGGCTTTAAAAGCGCCGAGCCGGGCGGATATTTTGCCGAGCTTGTTAATTCGGTCGGCAGATATTACGGATTTGACGTTCATACGCCTATCGAAAGCTTTTCCGAGGAAGCATACAGCGTTCTTTTGTATGGCAATAAACGCAAGAAAAAATCGGTTGCAGAGCCCTCGTTTAAGGGCATTATAAACCTTATCGACCACCGCTACCGTATGGGCGGCGGCTACGAAACGCGCGATTACTACGAGCAATTTATGGATTATATCCCTTGCCCCGAATGTAACGGCAATCGTCTTAAGCCGGAATCGCTTTCGGTAACCGTCGGCGGTCTTAATATCTCCGAGCTTTGCGCTAAATCCGTAATAAACGCGCGTAAGTTCTTTGCGACCTTAAAGCTAACCAATACCGAAGCCGAAATAGCAAGGGAAATTCTAAAGGAAATAAATTCCCGCCTTTCCTTTCTCGAAAACGTCGGCTTGGGTTATTTAACTCTTGCGCGTAAGGCGGGCTCGCTTTCGGGCGGGGAAGCTCAGCGTATTCGTTTGGCTACCCAAATCGGTAGCGCCTTGGTTGGCGTTATGTACGTTCTCGATGAACCGAGCATAGGTCTTCACCAGCGCGATAACCAAAAGCTAATTGCAACCTTAAAAAAGCTTCGCGATATAGGTAATACCGTTTTGGTTGTCGAGCACGATGAGGAAACTATCGAGGAAGCCGATTTTATCGTAGATATCGGTCGTGGCGCGGGTGTCCATGGCGGCGAGGTTGTCTTTACGGGAACTCCCGCCGAGATTAAAAAGCATAAAACCTCTGTTACGGGCCAATACCTCTCGGGCGAGAAAAGGGTTACCGTACCCTCGCAACGCCGCTCGGGCAACGGTAAGTTTATAACCGTAACGGGCGCTTGCGAAAATAATCTTAAGGATATCGACGTAACGATACCGCTTGGTAAGCTTGTTTGTGTTACGGGCGTTTCAGGCTCGGGTAAATCGAGCTTGGTTAACGCCGTGCTCTATAATACGCTTGCGCGCAAGCTTGGTAAAGCATCGCTAATCCCCGGTAAGCACCGCGAAATCATCGGTGATGATGCTATCGATAAAATTATCCAAATCGACCAATCGCCTATCGGAAGAAATCCGCGCTCCAATCCCGCTACCTATATCGGATTGTTTAACGATATTCGCGCGGTTTTCGCCTCTACTCCCGATGCAAGAGCCCGTGGCTATACCGACGGCAGATTTTCCTTTAACGTAAAGGGCGGTCGATGCGAATCCTGTAAGGGCGATGGCACTATAACTATCGAAATGCACTTCCTTCCCGACGTTTACGTTACCTGCGACGTTTGTAAGGGTAAGCGCTATAACC
>JAZRTL010000082.1:0-5789 GCA_045652025.1 Eubacteriales bacterium | reverse complement strand
GCTTCTCTCCAATCGAGCGCGCCCTTGTTGTCAAGATATTCTCTAAGCGTAATGCCGTCGAGATATTCCATAACGAGATATTTAATATCGGGGTAAAATATAACGTCAAAAACGCTAACGATGTTCTTGTTGGAAAGCATCGCAACCGCCTTGGATTCATCAAGGAACCTTGTTTCTGCCGCCTCGTCGCCGTTGTATTCCTCGTTAAGAATTTTAATGGCAACGATTCTGTTCATAACAATGTCTTGTGCTTTAAGAACACAGGCCATACCGCCAAGTCCAACAAGCTCAAGTATTTTATATCTTCCGTCAAGGATTTTGCCTACAAATCCTTCGTATTTATTCATACCAAAAGCTTTCCTTTCGTTTATAGGTTAAAACGCCTATATTTATCAAAATAGCTTGTCTAAAGTTTATTCGCCGCCAATCAAAACCGCGGTAATGTTATCAAGACCGCCGCCGTCGTTAGCTTCCTTAATTAATAAATCGGTTCTTGCCTTAAGCGAAGATGATTTTGTTGAATAAGCGCCCGAAATAATCGCGCTAATCCGCTCGTCGCTAACGTGGTTCGTAAGTCCGTCGGTACATAATAATAGTCTGTCGTAATTATCAATCCTAAAATAATCGCCCTCTACCGATTCGTTAACACCAATAGCGCGCAAAATTATATTTTTGTTAGGATGATTGTTCGCTTCGGCGGGGGAAAGGTCGCCCTTTTCAATAAGATATTGAACAAAGGAGTGGTCGGTGGAAATTTGCTGTAAAACACCGTCTATCTGCCTATAAAGTCGGCTGTCGCCGATGTTCACCGCAAATGTACCGCACAAGCAACCTATAACCGCAACCAGCGTAGTGCCCATCCCCTCGTATTCGGAGGATGTAAGCGATTTTTGATAAACCGCAAAATTCGTTTCGTCAACTGCGGTTTTTAACAACCTTTTAATCTTAAATTCGTCGTAATCATCGGCGTTAATAGCGGAAAACGCTTTTTTAACAATCGAAGCGAAGGTTTTAACCGCCAACCCGCTCGCAACGTTGCCGCCCTTTGCACCGCCCATACCATCACAAACGATAGCACAGAAATAACCCGACTTAGAGAAAACAGCATAACTGTCTTGGTTATTCTTTCGTTTTGCTCCGACATCGGTTTTTCCACCGTATTTCATATCTGCTTCCTCCTTTTGTTAATTTTTAGAATCGTCGGCGCGTAATTGCCCACAGGAAGCGTTAATATCCGCTCCGAGCTTACGCCTAACGGTTACGTTTATTTTATATGCCTCAAGTGTTTCCGTAAACACCTTAATAGCGTTTTTTTCGCTCTTTTTAAAGCTTTTTTCTTTTATAGGGTTAACGGGAATAAGGTTAACGTGGCAAAGCATACCGCCCAAAATATGTGCAAGCTGCTCTGCGTCCTCTTTTAAATCGTTCTCGCCGGATATTAAAGCATATTCAAACGAAATTCTTCTTCCCGTTTTATCGATAAATCTCCTGCAGGAATCTAAAAGCTCCTTTATCGAATATTTATATGCAATCGGCATCGTTTTCTTGCGCTTTTCATCGTTCGGCGCGTGTAGCGAAACCGAAAGCGTAACCGGCAACCCCTCGTCTGCAAGTCGGTCTATTTTATCAACCAAACCGCAGGTGGAGAGCGAAATATGTCTAAGTCCAATATTAAGCCCGTTTTCGTGGTTAATAAGCTTTAAAAACTTAATAACGTTGTCGTAATTATCGAGCGGCTCGCCCATGCCCATCAAAACTACGTTTGAAACACGCTCGCCTAAATCGCGTTCGGCTTCCAAAATTTGCAAAAGCATTTCGGAAGGGTAAAGCGACCTAACGAGCCCCGCCTTTGTGGAAGCACAAAATGCACAACCCATCCTACAACCGACTTGGGTGGAAATACACATCGTGTTACCGTGCTTGTAGCGCATAAAAACGCTTTCCACCGTTTCGCCGTCGTGCAATTCATAAAGATATTTAACCGTTCCGTCAATTTGCGAAACGAGCTTGCGCCTTATTTTTGCGGTAGGAACAAACGAAACCTCAAAAAGCTTTTCTCTAAACGCCTTAGGAAGCGAGGTGAACTCCTCGGCGCTCCTTGCGCCTTTATATAACGCTTCAAAAATTTGTTTTCCTCTGTATTTCGGTTGCCCAAGAGTTACGGCTAACTCCGAAAGCTCTTCTGGGAACATCGAAAGCAAATCTGCCTTCATTCTTACTTCTCCCATATGATTTTTGCCATATAAAACCCTTCGCAAGCGTCCTCAAACGGCAAGCAGGTTTCTTCGTAAACTAATTTAAAGCCGTCGTTTTCCTTTAAAAAGCTATAAACAACGTCTTCATTTTCGGCTTTGTTAATAGAGCAGGTGGAATAAACCATAGCCCCACCAACCTTTAAATATTGCGAAGCGCTTCTAATAATCGCCCTTTGGGTTGGATATAAGCCGCTAAAATCGCAAGGCGATTTGTATTTAATCTCGGGCTTACTGCCCATAACACCCGTACCGCTGCAGGGAACGTCGCAAATAACTCTGTCTGCCTTGCCAATCAACTCGGGGATATATTTTTTAGCGTCCTGCTTTGCGGTGGTAATAATATCAATCCCAAGACGGCTTGCGCTTTTTGTAATGAGCGGAAGCTTGTTGGAATGTAAATCAAAGGAATAAATTTTTCCTTTGTTGTTCATATCAATAGCGGCTCCCAACGTCTTCCCGCCGGGGCAGGCACAAACGTCAATAACCGTTTCGCCCGGTAGCGCGCCAAGTAACTTTACCGCCTTTTGCGAAGCGTTGCCTTGAACGTAATAAAGACCTTCGTTAATGCGCTTCATCGCAAGCGAGGTGTTTTCTGTCCTAACGGTAGTATCGCCAACAATTACGCCCTCAACAGCATCCCTAACCGAGAATGCATCGGCTTTTAGGGTGTTAACCCTTAAAAACGTGGGCGCTTTGCCAAAGAACGCGTTAAAAATCTTATCGTAGCAATTTGGGTAATAAGAAGCAATTAGGTTAAACAGCTCGGGATTTACAGAGTATTTAATGTAATCGGGAGCGTTCTTAATGCTTTCCTCAATTTGCGCCTTTTTGCGACAAATATTTCTTAAAACCGCGTTAACAAGCCCCGAATATTTGTTGCCGAATACCTCTTTGGTAATTTTAACCGTTTCGTCGCAAATAGCGTTATCGGGAACACGGTCCATATATAAAATTTGGTATATTGCAGTTAATAAAAGTAATTTGATTTCTTCTTTCGTGTTTTCGGAAACAAAAGAAGAAAGAACGAACTCGAGCGTAATCTTGCGCTCGGTAGTGCCAAGAATAATGTTTTCCGCAAACGCTCTGTCAAGCCCGCTAAGCGTGTCGCTCGGCAGAACAAGGTTTGAATATGCGCCGTCAACAATACGTTTAACGGTGTTATATGCATATAATCTTGCTTTATCGCTCATTAACCTTAGTTCCGATCTCTATTTTATGTCCTCTTAAATAGCTTTCCGCATCACAAACGCCCTTGCCCTCGGGACAAAGCTTTGTAATAACAACGCTTCCCGTTTTGCAAGCGATTTCAATACCGCCCTTGCTTGTGGATAAAACGGTTCCGAATTCGCCGCAACCGTCCGAAGAAAACGCGTTTCTAACCTTAATACGCTTTCCGCCTAAGAAGAAGAAGGAGCCGGGGAAGGGGGAAAGACCTCTAATTCGGTTTCTAACCGCTTCCGCGCTTTCTTTAAAGGTTAAATAAGCGTCATCGTTGCCTATCTTAGCCGCGTAGGTCGCAAGATTGCTATCCTGCTTTGTTCGGGGAATATTGCCGCTTTCGGCATGCAATAAAAACTCCTTAAGAGCAACCTTACCAACCTTGGCAAGCTCGTTGTGGTATTCTTCGGCTGTCCAATCGGTCGGGATAGCAATTTCCTTAGAAACTATCATATCGCCGGTGTCCAAGCCCTCGTCCATAAACATAATTGTAACGCCGCCAACCGTGTCGCCGTTCATAATTGCACGGTTAATAGGTGCCGCACCGCGCCAAGCGGGCAACAAGGAGGCGTGTACGTTAACACATCCAAGCTTTGGTATATCCAAAATGCGCTTGGATAAAATTCTGCCGTAAGCGGTAACAACGAACAAATCGGCGTTGACGCTTTCTAACTTGTTAATAATCTCTTCGTCCTTAAGAGTCTCGGGCGAAATAACCTCTGTGCCGTGGTCAAGTGCAAATTGCTTAACGGGGGAAGGGGTAAGCGTGTATCCGCGTCCTCTCGGTCTATCGGGCTGGGAAACAACCAAAGCGACCTCGTGGCCGGATTCATAAAGCGCCTCGAGCGAGGATATCGCAAAATCGGGCGTGCCCATAAAAACAATTCTCATTTATACACCTTCAACGTCGTCGGGATTATACATTTCGGTCGCCTTGTCGATATAAAGAATACCGTCAAGGTGGTCAAGCTCGTGGCAAAAGCATCTTGCCATAAGCTCCTCGCCCTCTACCTCGTAAACGTTGCCGTTTCTGTCGGTAGCTCTAACCTTAACCCAAGCGGGACGAACGACGCTGCCGTACTTTTCGGGAACCGAAAGACAAGCTTCAATTTCCTCTTGCTTGCCCTTGGTGGCAATAATTTCGGGATTAATCATTTCGTATTTTTTATCGTCGATTTCAACAATAACAATCCTTCTTAAAACGCCAACCTGCGGTGCCGCAAGGCCAACGCCCTGTGCCTTTTCTAAGGTTTGGTGCATATCGTCAAGCAACTGTAAAATGCGAGGTGTAATTTCCTCAACCCTTCTGCATTTCTTTCTAAGCGTTTCATCGCCCTCTTTTAATATGTTAAGAATAGCCATGTCAAATCTCCTTAAACGGTTCGGACTAAATAATCGTTGGGTTAATGTCCAAATCCAATTTTATGCTTTTGGGCGCGTTGTTAAGCCCAATAGTAAGTAGCTCCGAAAAATATCTGCGAATAAGCGCAGTATCCTTGTATTTAATAATAATCCTTTGCCTGTATTTGCCCATCACCTTATAAACGCTGCTTTTGTATGGGCCGAACGGCATAAGCTTAATTTGGTCTTTATATTTGCTGTCGTAAAGCGAAAGAAGCTCGGTTCTAAAGGTGTTGGCAAACCGCTCGCAATCGTTCTCGCTAACCGAAGAAATCGCAAATACCGCCATAGAACAAAACGGCGGGAATATAACCGCTTTTCTAAGCGCAATTTCGCTTTCGTAAAAGCGCTCGTAATCTTGGGTGGAAGCAAGCAAAAGCGTTTCATGCTCGGGGTTGTAGGTCTGAAGAATTGCCTTTGATTTTTCTCCCGAACGGCCCGCTCTGCCAACTAATTGGGTAACCAACGAAAAGGTTCGCTCTCCCGCGCGGAAATCGTCCATAAACAAATTACTGTCTATCGAAACCGCGCCCGCAATTTTAACGTTGGGGAAGTCAAGCCCCTTGGAAATCATTTGTGTACCTATCAAAACGTCGCTTTCGCCGTTTAGAAAGGATTTAATAATCTTATCGTGCGAAAATTTTCCGCTCGTTGTGTCTGAATCCATTCTGGTAACCCGTAAAGACGGGAAATCGGTTTCAAGCTCGTCTTGGAGCTTTTGTGTGCCGTAGCCCGAATAACCGATTTTGTTGCCGCCGCAAGAGGGGCAAATTGTTGGAAGTAGGTCGGTATATCCGCAATAATGACAGCTCATACGCTTTGTAGAGCGTATCAAGCCCTCGAAAGCGTGGTGCGTAAGCGAAACCGAGCAATTAGGACAACTAAAAACGTGCCCGCATTCCTTACAGGAAATGT
>JAZRTL010000081.1:0-3128 GCA_045652025.1 Eubacteriales bacterium | reverse complement strand
CATCGACCATTTTCTTAATTGTATCGATATCCAATTCCGAAGCGGTATGCGGGTCGAGCATTGCGGCTTGGTAGATATGCTCCTTCTTTTGTGTTCTTGCCGCCTCTATGGTAAGAAGCTGAACGTTGATATTAGTCATATTCATTGCAGCACATTGCACGGGAAGAGCACCGACGTAGCAACCGTGAATACCGTTAGCATCGACAAGACAAGGAACCTCTACGCAAGCTTCCTTGGGAAGATTGGTAATAAAGCCGTTATTAAGCACGTTACCGCCAATCTTATAGGGGTTGCCCGTAACAACCGCTTGCATAATATAAGAAGCATATTCGATCGAACGGGTGGGGTTCTTCACACCGTTTTCCATCAGCTGTGCATATTCGTTATTCCAACCGTCGATTTGAGCAATACAGCGGCGAGGATATTCATCAAGCGGAATGCTGTATCTTTCGATCAGCTCGGGGTATTTGCTCTTTATGTAGAACATATTATATTCGGCATTATGCTCGCTGGATTCGGTGCAGTAATAGCCGAAGTTTCTGATATAGTCAAGGCGAACCTTATCCCAACAGCCCGGTCGGTTAATCTGTTCTTCGATTCTCGATTTAATTTCGGGATAAAGGTCGTTACCGTTTTTATCTTTAAACTCCAACAACCACGCCATATGGTTTATACCCGCAATAAGCTCTTTTCTGCCCTCCAAAAGCGATTTGTCCATTCCAAGCACTTCGATAAGGTTATCCGTACAAACCTGAACGCTATGGCAAAGACCAACCGTCTTAACGCCCGTATATCTTTGCATATAGCCCGAAAGCATCGCCATAGGGTTAGTATAGTTCAAAAACAGCGCATCGGGGCAAACCTCCTCGATATCGTCGGCAAAGCCCTTCATAACCGGTATGGTACGAAGCGCACGCATAATACCGCCAATACCCAAGGTATCCGCAATGGTTTGACGAAGACCGTATTTTTTGGGAATTTCAAAGTCGATTATTGTGCTGGGATCGTATCTTCCGACCTGTATTGCATTAATAACAAAGTTAGCTCCCTTTAATGCGGCTTTGCGGTTTTCCACGCCAAGATAGCATTCGATTTTAGCGTTACAACCAACGGAATTCTTCATCGCCTCTATAATAACGCGGCTTTCCTCCAAACGAACACCGTCGATATCATAAAGCGCAAACACGCTGTCCTTTAATTCCTCTGTGCACATACAGTCGCCGATTACGCGTCTTGCAAAAACGGTACTGCCCGCTCCCATAAAAGTAATTTTCATCGTAATGCCTTTCTATATAAAAACTTAAATTTATTCAGTAACCGTTACCTTAACCGAAACGGTTTTATATTCGCTGACACCGTCAAAAATAGTTATATCTATTATCACGTCGCCGCTGTAGCCCTTTAGCGAGCTATATTCAAGCGTTCCGCTTTCGTTAAGCTGAACAGTACCGAACATTGCCGAACGGGTTATACGGTAATCGTATCCCTTAAGCTCGCCAATTTCGCAGGTAACGGTTTTTCCGTTAACCACGGTAAGTTCCGCACCGCTAAAACGTTCAAGATCAAGCGGTTCCGTACTCGCATTATAATTCTTATCGAGCTTACCCGTAACGTAGAGCAGGGTTTCATCCCATTCCGCCTTTTCGATAGGGTTATCGCTATGGCGATAAGCGATATACGCGCCGGGGACCGCACCTTGATAATAGGCGTTAATCGAGCCCATAAAGCCATAATCGTAGCCCGTACCGATATAATCGCGATAGAGCTCCATAGTTTGCTCGGATTGAGCGGAATGCTCGATTTCGATTTCTATACCGCAACCGTAAAGCTTTGCGATTTCCGCTGCGGTGGTAATGCGGTTTAGCTCTGTCCAATACCACATAAGGTTGGGCTGTAAGCAGGTAATATCAAATCCGAGAACTCTGTTGAAATGAAGTCCCTCGCAATCGTAATAAGGGCACCAAAGCGAAATATAGCCAAGGTTATGGATATATTCGTTAAACGCCGTTGCCGCCTCGTAATCGTGGGCGGGTTCGGGCGAATGGACGGGGTGTGGGCGCATCGTTTCGGATTGCCAATAAAAGCCCGCAAGCTCGACGTATTTATAGCCCTTTTCGTTAAAGCGTCTTATCGCCTCGTCGGCTTGCCATTTAAGGCATTCTATATAATCCTCGGCAGTTGTAATTTCCTTGCCCATAAATTTATCGCCTATAACGGGACAGTTGACCGATATAAATATCTTGCATTTTTCGTCCGTACCAAGAAGCTCTTTGTTTATCTTTTCCTGCGCCGCTTCGACTGCATCGAGGTTGACTCCCGTATAGAAAAGCTCGTCGAGGAAGAAGGAAACGCCCTTTTCGCGTTCGGGATAGCTGTTTAGCTGATGTCTTGTCGTAAACGCAAAGCTATCTAAAAAGCGTTCTATCGGCTTACCGTTTTCATCAAGCACGGCAAGATATTCAAGCGCCGCTTGCTCATCGATAACGTGATATTCCGTGCAATGAACGCCGTATTCATCGCCGATACCCGCAAACAAAATATCCGAAACGCCGTATTTTTCGGGGTTGGGATAGTTACCGTAGATTATCGATTCGTCATATTCCGCGCTAACCGCGCCGCTTGGGTTCTTTCTACCCAAAATTTCTATTTCGCCTATATGAACCGAGCAGGAAAAGTTATTTGCGGGAACGGTTTCGAAGGTAATTCTTAAATACCTTGCCTTTGTTTCCTGCTTAAAGTTGCAAAGTCGGTTATCCTCTTCCCTTTGCTTTTTGCCGTAATCCTCGTTAACCTCTGCAAACACGGTAACCCAATCGGTTCCGTTTTCGCTAACGCTGATATAATAAACGGGCGGGGTTGCGATACCCCAAGTATATCTGTCGCGGAAGGAAATCTTACAGCTCTTTACCGACATAACCGCGCCCAAATCGGCGATAATATGACGGCCTCCGCCGCGATAAAATCTAAAATAATCCTTTTCGATATCGTTGCCGTGGTAAATACCGTCGTTAAGCATTCCGATATCTTCCATACCGCTATTGTTATGTCCCTCGAAAAGTGCATCGAAATGGCTTATCTGGAATTCAACGCCTTCGATTTTAGCAAGGTTTTGGAGCTTATCGTAATCA
>JAZRTL010000080.1:0-4510 GCA_045652025.1 Eubacteriales bacterium | reverse complement strand
GGTAGAAACTCGCGTGAATGCAAGAAAAACGCGCTTCACCATGCCGAGATTATCGCAATAAACAGAGCTTGCAAAAAGCTTGGCGCTTGGCGGTTAACCGATTGTACGCTTTACGTTACGATGGAGCCCTGCCCTATGTGTGCGGGAGCTATCGTTAATTCGCGTATTAAGCGCGTAGTTTTTGGTTGCTACGATAAAAAAGCGGGCGCATACGGAAGCGTATTTAACCTTTTGGAATATCCGTTAAACCACAAATACGAGGTTATCGGCGGAGTTATGGAAAAGGAATGCGCCGAAATACTTTCTAACTTCTTTTTAAAATTAAGAAAAAAACATAAGGATGCTAAAAATGAAAACTAAAGCTGTATTATCTGTTACCGGTAAAGACAACGTTGGCATTATTGCAAGCGTAAGCGCGCTTTGTGCAAAGCACGGTGCGAATATTATCGATATTTCTCAAACCGTTTTAAAGGAATATTTTGCTATGATTATGATCGTTGAGATTGATAGCTTAAATATTCCCTTTACCGAATTTGCCGATTGCGTTAACTCCCACGGCAAAGAATTGGGTTTGGAAATTTACGCGATGCATGAAGATATTTTTGATTCTATGCACAAAATATAACGGAGCTAAAAGATGATCGATACAAAAGATATTTTAGAAACGATAAATATGATTCGTGAAGAAAATCTGGATATCCGTACCGTTACGGTAGGTATTTCGCTTTTCGATTGCGTTAGCGACGATAAGAACAGATTTTTGAACAACATATACGACAAAATTACAAGGACTGCAGAAAAGCTTGTTCCTATATGTAACGACCTTGAAAAGACCTACGGCATTCCGATAATTAACAAAAGAGTTGCCGTTACCCCGCTTTCGTTGGTTGGCGGTAAGTTGGATAGCGATGGTTACGTTCAAGCCGCAAAAGTGCTAGACAAAGCCGCAGAAACGCTTGGTATTAACTTTATCGGCGGTTTTGGCGCATTGGTTCACAAGGGCAGCACGGTTGGCGAAAACGCGCTTATAGACGCTATTCCCGAAGCACTCGCTTCGACAAAGATGGTTTGCTCGTCCGTTAACGTTGCAACGACGAAATCGGGCATTAATATGGACGCTATCGCAAAGATGGGCAGCATAATTAAAAAAACCGCTTACCTAACACGCGATAATAATTCCATAGGATGTGCAAAGCTTGTTGTTTTTGCAAACGTGCCCGAGGATAACCCTTTTATGGCGGGCGCATTCCACGGCGTTGGCGAGCCGGATTCTATTATTAACGTTGGCGTTTCGGGTCCCGGTGTTGTTAGTGCCGCGATTAAGCGCGCAGGTAATTGTAGCTTAAGCGAGCTTTCGGACGTAATTAAGAAAACCTCGTTTAAAATCACCCGCGTTGGTCAGTTGGTAGCGCGCGAGGCATCGAACAGGTTGGGCATACCTTTTGGTATTGTTGACCTTTCGCTCGCTCCCACACCAGCTATTGGCGACTCTGTTGCCGATATACTCGAATGTATGGGGCTTGAAACCTGCGGAACACACGGAACGACAGCGGCTCTTGCGATGCTTAACGATGCGGTTAAAAAGGGCGGCGTTATGGCTTCCTCGCACGTTGGCGGTCTTTCGGGCGCGTTTATACCCGTTTCTGAAGATGCAGGTATGATTGCCGCAGTTGAAAAGGGTGTTCTTTCGATAGAAAAGCTCGAGGCGATGACCGCGGTTTGCTCGGTTGGTCTTGATATGATAGCCGTCCCCGGTGATACAAGCGAAGCGGTTATTTGCGGTATTATTGCCGATGAAATTTCGATTGGCGTTGCTAACACAAAGACAACCGCTGTTAGAATTATCCCCGCTTACGGTAAAACCGTTGGCGATTCTATCGATTTCGGCGGATTGCTTGGCACTGCTCCTATTATGAGCTTGCGCAAGGAATCGCCCGAGATATTTATTAACAGAGGCGGAAGAATCCCCGCTCCTATTCACAGTTTAAAAAATTAAATTCTCTCTCATTTGGAGGACTTAAAGATGAAAGAAAAATTTTATATTACAACCGCAATAGCATATACTTCCAAAAAGCCCCATATAGGCAACACGTACGAGGCGGTTTTAACCGATGCTATTGCAAGATATAAGCGTCTTCGCGGTTACGACGTATATTTCCTTACGGGTACCGACGAGCACGGTCAAAAAATCCAACAGGAAGCCGAAGCGGCGGGCATTACACCCCAAGCGTACGTAGATAAGGTTGCGGGCGAAATTAAATCCATTTGGGATTTGTTCAACGTAAGCTACAACAAATTCATTCGTACCACCGACGAAGACCACGTTAAATGCGTTCAAAAGATATTTAACAAGCTTTATGAGCA
Source organism: Eubacteriales bacterium (assembly GCA_045652025.1). Lineage (GTDB taxonomy): Bacteria > Bacillota > Clostridia > Oscillospirales > CAG-382 > Coliplasma. The sequence continues at coordinate 2,146 of JAZRTL010000080.1, read as the reverse complement.
AGGCGATATTTACAAGGGCTCTTACGAGGGAAACTACTGTACCCCTTGCGAATCCTTCTGGACCGACACCCAACTTGTTGACGGCAAATGCCCCGATTGTGGCAGAGAATGCAAAAAAGCAAGCGAAGAAGCATACTTCCTTCGACTCTCTAAATATGCCGACAGATTGGTTGAATATTATAACGAGCACGAAGAATTTATTACTCCCGTTTCCAGAAAGAACGAGATGATAAATAACTTTATTAAACCGGGCTTGCAGGACCTTTGTGTTTCAAGAACAAGCTTTACTTGGGGTATTCCCGTTGAATTCGACCCCAAGCACGTAACTTACGTTTGGCTTGATGCGTTGTCCAACTATATTACCGCTATCGGTTATGATCCTGACGGTAATAATTCCGACTTGTTTAACAAGCTTTGGCCCGCTGACGTTCAGGTTATCGGTAAGGATATCGTTCGTTTCCACACGATTTATTGGCCTATTATTTTGATGGCTTTGGATATTCCCCTTCCCAAAAAGGTTTTGGGACATCCTTGGCTGCTTTCGGGCGATGACAAGATGAGTAAATCCAAGGGCAACGTTATCTACGGCGACGACCTTGTTAATTTGTTCGGTCTTGACCCTGTTAGACATTACTTGCTTGCCGAAATGGGTTATTACAATGACGGTAGCATCACATACGAAAACCTTATTAAGAGAACCAACAGCGACCTTGCAAATGTGCTTGGTAACCTTGTTTCCCGCACGGGTGCAATGATAAAGCAATATTTTGGCGGTATTATTCCAAAAAACAGCGGCATTGATAACGAATTTGCTACCGCGCTTAAAACCGCTATTAACGAAGGCATTACGGACGCAATTAGCAAATACGATAACTACTTTATAGCAGATGCAGATGCGGCGGTATTCAACGCGCTTAAGGCATGTAACAAATATATTGACGAAACTACTCCTTGGGCGCTTGCAAAGGACGAAAGCAAAAAGCAAGAGCTTGCGGACGTTTTGTCCAACCTTGTTGAAGGTATTCGTATTTGTAACGTTCTTATTGCACCGCTTATGCCCGAAACCTCGGAGAAAATCAACGCTATTTTCAACGTACCGCAAATTGATTTTGACGATGCAATAAAATTCACCTACCCCTGCGCAGAGACCGCGCTTGGCGAAATTCCGATACTTTTCGCAAGAATAGACGAAAAGAAAAAGCTTGCAGAAATCGAAGCTGATATAGACGCAAAGGCAAAAGCGGCAAAGAAAGCCGCTAAGGAAGCCGAAAAGAGTGCTAAAAAGGCAGAAAAGCAGGAAGATGATTGCGGAATTATCGGTATTGAGGATTTTGCAAAGGTTGACCTTCGCGTTGGTAAAGTTCTTTCCTGCGAAAAGGTTGAAAAGAGCGACAAGCTTTTGTTATTGCAGCTTGATATGGGCACAGACGTTCGTCAAGTTGTTTCGGGAATTGCCCTCTATTATAAGCCCGAGGATTTGATAGGCAAAAAGGTCATTGTAGTTTCTAACCTTAAGCCCGCAAAGCTTAGAGGTATTGAAAGTAACGGTATGATTCTTGCCGCAGACACCGAAAACGGCGTTAAGGTTGTTTTTGCCGACGAAAACGCCGCTCCCGGCAGCAAGGTAAGATAAATGATCGATATACACGCCCATTACGATGACGACGCTTTTAACGAGGACAGGGATATTCTTATCCCTTCCCTCTTTAAAGAAAGCGGGGTTAGCGCAATCATAAACGCGGGTTGTAATATAAAGACCTGTGAAATATCTATATCGCTTGCCGAAAAATACGAAAATATGTACGCCGTTGTAGGTTTTCATCCTTGCGACGCGCATTATATGACCGAGGATGATTTTAATACGGTTAAAGCAATGCTTAAGCACAAAAAGGTTGTTGGCATTGGCGAGGTTGGGCTTGATTACCATTGGGACATAACACACAAGGACAAGCAAAAAGAGGTTTTTAGACGCTTTTTGGAGCTTGCAATAGAAACGGATATGCCGGTTGTAATTCACGAGCGCGATGCGGTTGGAGATTGTATTGAAATCATTAAGGATTATAACGTTAAAGGTGTGTTCCACGCCTTTTCGGGAAGCAAGGAAACCGCCAAAATACTTTTGGACAGAGGTTGGTATATTTCCTTC
>JAZRTL010000079.1:0-10199 GCA_045652025.1 Eubacteriales bacterium | reverse complement strand
TATATAGTCCATCCCATATCGGTTGCAGAGGAGGTTTTTGAGCTCCAGCTCGATACCGATTCTATCTGTGCCGCGCTTTTGCACGATACCGTGGAGGATTGCTCGGATAAGGTTGACCTTGCAACGCTCCGTAAGGAGTTTGGCAACGACGTTGCCGAAATAGTTGACGGTCTTACAAAGCTTGTTCGTATCCCGTTCGAAACGAAGCAGGACGAAAGTATTGAAAACCTTCGCAAAATGTTCCTTGCAATGAGCAAGGACCTTCGCGTTATATTTATAAAGCTTTGCGACCGTCTTCATAATATGCGTACTCTCGACGTGCGCTCGCCCCAAAAGCAACGCTCGATAGCGCTCGAAACGATGCACGTCTATGCACCGCTTGCACACCGCTTAGGTATGCAAAAAATAAAGCAGGAGCTGGAAACGCTCGCGCTTTATTATCTCGACCCTATCGGCTATCAAGAGGTTTCGGACGATATCCAAAAGCGCTACGGCGAAAATAAGGATTTTCTTGATTTCGCAACCAAAAAGGTTGCCGAAAGCTTAGATGCCTATAACGTTAAATATACCCTTTCGGGAAGAGTTAAAACGATTTACAGTATCTATAAAAAGATGTATAACCAAAGCAAGAAGTTCGATGAAATTTTCGATTTCTATGCGCTTAGAATTATCGTCGATACCGAGCTTGATTGCTATACCGCACTCGGTATTATCCACGAGCAATTTAACTCTATGCCGGGTAGATTTAAGGATTATATTTCCACCCCTAAGCCCAATATGTACCGTTCGCTTCATACAACGGTTATCGGCTCGCGCGGTATTCCGTTTGAGGTTCAAATAAGAACCTGGGAGATGCATCAGATTGCGGAATACGGTCTTGCGGCGCATTGGAAATATAAAACCGGCGAGCAAGCAAAGCAAACTATCGATACCAAGCTTCAATGGATTAGAACGCTTTTGGAAACCGAAAAGGATGCCGATGACCCCGATGAATTTTTCCGTCCTCTTAAGGTGGATCTTTTCGAGGATGAAATATTTGTATTCACCCCCAAGGGCGACGTTATTAACCTTCCCAACGACAGTACACCTATCGATTTTGCCTATGCAATCCACTCGGCTGTCGGTAATAAGATGGTTGGTGCAAAGGTTAACGGCAATATCGTTCCTATCGATACTATTTTGGAAACGGGTCAAATAGTAGAGGTTCTTACCAGCGCGTCCTCTAAAGGTCCCTCGCGCGATTGGCTTAAAATCGTTCGCTCGGGCGAGGCGCGTAATAAAATCCGCCAATTCTTTAAAAAGGAACGCCGTGCCGAAAATATCGCCGAGGGTAAGTTAGAGCTCGAACGCGAAATTAAGCGCTACGGCAGGTCCTTTACCGAAGCGCAAAAGAACGAGATTATGAAGAATCTCGCCACCCGTCTTTCGCTTCCCGACGTTGACGATTTGTATAATAATATCGGCTACGGCGGGCTTTCGGTTTCGAAAATTGCGGTTAAGCTGCGCGAGGAATTTATGCGCGTGGTTGCACCCCAAACCGAAATTCCTACCCCCGTTACGCCTATACCCGAAAAGCAAAACCGCTACGAGCGAAGCGCGCGTACCAACGCGGAAAGCGTTATTATCGATAGCGTCGAGGGCTGTGCGGTTAAATTTGCAAAATGCTGTAATCCGCTACCGGGCGATAATATTATCGGCTATATAACCCGCGGATTTGGCGTTTCTATCCATAAATACGATTGTCAGAATGCCCAAGCGGGTCTTTCGCGCCCCGAGGATAAGGACCGTTGGGTCGTTGCCTCTTGGTCGGAGCGTATAAATACCCATAACTTCGGTAGCTTCGAGGCATTGCTTACAGTTTTTGCAACCTATTCGCCCCATATTATCGCGGATATCACGCTTGCACTTAACGATATGAAGGTTGCGGTTACCTCCATCCAAACCCGCGAAAACGAAGGCACGATGGTTATTTCGATCGGTATAAAATGTAGCGGTGTTGACCATTTACGAAATATAACCGGCAACCTCCACCGCATTAAAGGCGTTCGCGAGGTTTCGAGAGGTACAATATGAGAGCGGTAGTCCAAAGAGTTCATAGCGCGGAATGTGTTGTGGACGGAAAAACTGTTTCGAAAATAGAAAAGGGTCTTATTGCATATATCGGCGTGTTCGATGACGATACCGAAGAAGATATTGCAAAAATGGCTAATAAAATATCGGGCTTGCGCGTGTTTATCGATGAAGCAGGCAAGCTTTCGCTTAACGCGAGCGCGGTTGGGGGAAGCGTTATGCTTATCTCCAACTTTGTACTTGCGGGTAGGGTTACCCGTGGCTTTAGGCCCGATTGCACCCACGCCGCGAAGTACGACGATGGCTTTGCGTTTTTTAACAAGCTTGCCGAGGAAATCGGCAAGGTGTTGCCCACCGTTACGGGTGTTTTTGGCGCACATATGGATATTATGGTGCATAACGATGGCCCTATTAACGTAATAATAGACACTAAGGAGCTAAAAAAATGAAGCTCCTGATCGATAACCGTACGAAATATTTAAACGATTATTATTTCCAAACGGTTTGCCTTTTGTATTTTCCCGGAGAAAAGTTCAAAGCCGACGATACGAGCGAAAATTTCGCTTCGTTTTATTTAGAGGAAACCGAAAAGAATATCTTTACCGCAAGAGTAACGCTCGGTTGCGGCGAAAAGCGCGCAAGCGGCGAGTTTATCGGCGGGTACGACCCCGTTATCCCGATGAACGACGATTTTTATGCGATGAACGCGGTCGGAAAAGCGTTCTTGGAGGCGGGAAGACGGCTTTTCGGCTTTGAGCTTCCTTGGGGCTATATTATCGGCTTGCGCCCCGTAAAAAGAGCAAAGTTTTATTTGGATAAGGGTTATTCGCCCGAAAAGGTAAGCGAATTGTTTAGCAGAGATTACGAGGTTTCTGCCGAAAAAACGGCGCTTTCGGTCGAAACGGCGCTCGTGCAACAGAAAATGCTTGCAGGCGTTGCCGAAAACGATTGCGGACTATACGTTTCTATCCCGTTTTGCCCTACCAAATGCGATTATTGCTCCTTCGTTTCATATAGCAATCAACGTCTGTTTTCGTTAATTCCCGAATATCTCGAAAAGCTTATGAGGGATATCGAAAACACGGGCGAGATGATAAAGGCGCTTGGGATGAATCCGCGCGCTATCTATATCGGCGGCGGTACACCCTCGATTTTAAACCCCGAGCAAATCAACCGCTTGCTCGATTGTATTGGCAGAAGCGTTAATATTAATGCTTCTGTCGAATATACCTTCGAGGCAGGCAGACCCGATACCGTTACAAAGGAAAAGCTTTTGGCGGTAAAGCAAAACGGCGTTGGCAGAATTAGTATTAACCCCCAAACCACCAATGATGAGATTCTTGCAAACATCGGAAGAAAGCATACGGCGGGTCAGTTTTTCGATGCCGCAAATATCGCGCTTTCGGTCGGGTTCGATACAATTAACGCCGACCTTATCGCAGGGTTGCCCGGCGACACCCGCGAAAGCTTTGAAAAAAGCTTAGAGGACGTTATCGGCTTGGGCTTTTCAAATATCACCGTTCATACGCTTTCTATAAAAAACGCCGCCGCAATGCGCTTTATCGGCGATGGGTTTTATGACCCGCGCGGCGATTTTGCAAGAAAATGCGTTTCCTATGCCCATAACCACCTAAAGCAAGGCGGATATAATTCCTATTACCTTTACCGCCAAAAAAATACGGTAGGTAATGCCGAAAATACGGGATATTCGGTTAGCGGAAAGGAAAACCTTTATAACGTGCTTATGATGGAGGAGCATTCCACCGTCTTTGCCTGCGGTGCGGGCGCAATAACCAAGCTCGTTAACCCCAACCGCGATGATATTTTGCGCCATCCGTTCCCCAAATATCCTTATGAATATCTTAGCGATAATAAGGATTTGGGCTTTGAGGACGCGAAAGCGTTTTTCGATAAATACCGAAAGGATTAAATAAAGTTAATCTCGATAATTCATTACTTTACGAGTTTTTATAATGAGCACAGAAGTTAAAGAAAATGCAATAAAAAACGGAAAAAGCTTTATAAAAGAAGCGGTGATTTTAAGTATTGCGAATTTTGTCGTTAAAATCATCGGCGTGGTTTTTAAAATCCCGCTTACAACCATCCTTGGCGAAAGCATTGGGGTTTTTACCGCGGCTTATTCTATCTATGCAATGCTTTTTATGTTAAGCACAAGCGGATTGCCCGTTGCGGTAAGTAAGCTCGTTGCCGCAAGCAACGAAAAGGGCAGGGGCAGGGAAGCAAAAAGAATAACGCTTTTGGCAACTATCGTTTTTGGTGTTTTGGGGCTTTTGTTTACGGTTGCCCTAATGATTTTCGCGCCGGATATCGCCCGACTTACCAACCATACCGAAAGCGCCTTGGCTATGCGCGTTATCGCGCCCTCGTTGTTCTTTATTTGCGTTTGCTCTGCGGTGCGCGGTCATTTCCAAGGTATGCGAAATATGAACCCCACCGCGATTTCCCAATTTATCGAAGCGTTTTTAAAATTCGCCGTCGGTCTTGGCGCGGTTATGTACGCTTCCTCGGTCGGCGCGAGCGTTGAGGTTCAGGCGGCTTGTGCAATAAGCGGTGTTACCGTCGGTTCTGTCGTTGGCACTTTGTTCACCCTGTTTTATTCTAAATTCTCTAAAAAGAGCGTTCTGAATAATACCGACAACGGCGTTCAAAGCGATAAGAAATTGCTAAAGCTTATTATGGTCGTTGCTTTGCCCGTAACCTTTACCGCGGCAACGCTCTATTTTTCCCAGTTTTTAGATACCTTAATTATCGTTAACTGCTTAGTTGAATCGGGCGAAGGTATTGACGTTTCCCAAACCTTGTTTTCGGCATATACCGGCTTGTCGGTTCCGATATACGACCTTTTCCCCTCGGTTTTGGTGTTCCCAATAGGTATGAGCATACTTCCCGCGGTTGCGGGTGCGCTTGCGGTTAATAAGCAAAATAAAGCAACCCATCTTACCAACCAAGCAATAAGAATAACGGGTATTATCGCAATCCCTTGCGGTGTGTTCCTTTTTGTTGCGGGAAGAAGTTGTATTTCGCTTATCTACGGCTCGGAAAAATGGTCGAACCCGCTTGCTATGGCGAACGGAACGGAGCTTTTGCCGATAAACGCCTCGGCGGATTCGCTAAGGATTTTGGCGGTTGCCGTGTTCTTTATTTCGGTCGTTTCTATCTGTAACGCGCTGTTAAACGCTTACGGCAAGGCGCATTTGCCCTTTATTGCCGTTTTGGTGGGAATTGTTGTGCTAATCGCTTCGGAGGTTATTTTGCTTAAGCAAATCGGCATCTACGGCGCTCCCGCAAGCTCGGCAATTTGCTATCTTATCGTTATGATTTTGGACGTTTGGTTTATGCGCAGATATTGCGGCGTAAAGCTTAACTTCCTAAAATTGTTTGCCCGCCCCTTGCTTAGCGGTGCCGTAACGCTCGGCGTTACCTATCTCGCGTTTAAGGGAAGTACATATCTTTGGCTTAATTTTGTCGGTACCGCCGATGATACGAGAGTTGCATCCTTTGCGATTTTAATGTGCAGCGGTATTGCTATGGTTGTTACCTATGCGGCAACGCTTCTTCTCTTCCGCGGTATAAGTGAGGACGAGGTTAGGTTGCTCCCGATGGGCAACAAAATTGCGGATATACTTGTTAAAAAGGGTGTTTTAGCGCGATCTGCGGAGGTAGAGGAATAATGGAAGAGCTAAAAAAACAGCTTATCGAAAAAACCGAATATAATTTCGACGATTTAGTTAATATAATGAATATCCTACGCGCCCCCGGCGGTTGCCCTTGGGATATGGAGCAAACCCATAAATCCATCCGACGTGATTTGTTGGAGGAAACCTACGAGCTTATCGAGGGCATCGATAGCGATAACCCCGAAATTCTTCGCGAGGAGCTTGGCGACGTTCTTTTGCAGGTTGTGTTCCATTCGAATATCGCAAAATCCAACGGTAATTTCGGTATAGACGAGGTTTGTACCGACCTTTGTAAAAAGCTTATCGTTCGCCATCCCCACGTTTTTGGCGACGTTAAGGTAAAGGATACCGCGAACGTGCTTGCGAATTGGGATGCAATAAAGCGCGAAACGAAAAACCAAAAGACCGAATCGGCTTCTATCCGTTCGGTTTCTCCCGCAATGCCCGCGCTTATGCGCGCCGATAAAATCGGCAAAAAGGCGCGTAAGGTAGGGTTCGATTTTGATAACGCGCCCGAGGCGATGGAAAAGGTTTTGGAGGAGGTTCGCGAGGTTAACGAGGCGATTGCAAACGGCAACGCTTGCGATATTGCCGAAGAATTTGGCGATTTGCTCTTGGCTGTTGTAAACGCCGCGCGCTTGGCAGGGGTCGATTCCGAGCAGGCATTGTATAACGCGAACGAGAAATTTTTGGTGCGTTTTGAGCGGGTAGAGGAGCTTTGTCATAAGTCGGGTAAAAACGTTGTTGACACCCCAAGGGCAGAAAAAGAACGCTTTTGGCTGCTCGCAAAGCAAAAATAACCCCAAAAATCGCCTAAAATCAACCAAAAATGGCGAAAAATTACAAAAAAGCTCTTGCGAAGGGCTTTAAAAGATGTTATAATAATACCAAGAAATTAATTTTGAAAGGATATATTAATCATGAACAAGTCTTCTCTCGTTGCATTTGTTGCAGCAAACGCTAAAATCACTAAAAAAGATGCAGAAGCAGCAGTAAACGCTGTATTCCAAGGTATTGAAACCGCTCTCGCTACCGGCGATAAGGTTCAAATCGCTGGCTTTGGTTCCTTCAAGGTAAAGGAAAGAGCTGAAAGAGTTGGTCGTAACCCCAAGACCAAGGAAAGCATCACCATCCCCGCATCCAAGGCACCCGCATTCGTTGCAGGTAAGGACCTTAAGGACGCAGTTAACAAGTAATTTTAAATTATGGAGATTAAGGCGGGGGTTTACCCCGCCTTATCTAACCCTATTATGCGATTAGACAAATATCTTAAAGTATCAAGAATTATAAAACGCCGTACCGTTGCTAACGAGGCGTGCGGTGAAAATCTTGTTTCGGTTAACGGCAAGGTTGTAAAGCCCTCCTACGACGTTAAAATCGGCGATATTATCGAGGTTCGCTACGGCTCTCGCGCGGCAAAGTTCCGCGTGGTTGCAATTAACGAAACAACAAAGAAGTCCGAAGCGAGCGAAATGTACGAGGTAGTGGAATAATATCCCTCTCTCCGTCATATTAATTAATATACGGAGGAACGGATATGAATTCTAAAAAACATTCGCTCACGCTCGATTCAAGATGTATTTTGAATATCACCGCGGTTGATGAGGTTATTAGCTTCGAGGAAACGCTTATCAGCATTTCTGTTGGCGGAAATATTCTTAACGTCAGCGGCGAAGGGCTTAGCATTAAAAACCTTTCTATCGATTGCGGCGATATTGCCATTTCCGGTAGAATAGACGCGCTCGTTTATTTCGATAGCGCGGCTACAAAAAAGCGTTTTTCGCTTTTCGGGCGGAAATAATATGCAGGTGATCCAGCTAAACCAAAGTGTTCTTGCGGTTTGGTCGCTCGTTATCGGGGCGGTTTTGTGCGCCTTCTACGATATCCTAAGGGCTTTTCGGCTTGGAAGAAGAACGCGCGCGTTAACGCTTTTCGTTTCGGATTTTGCTTTTTGCTTAATCTCTGCATTGCTTATGCTCGTTATGTTCTATAACCTAACGTTCGGAAGAATTAGGGCATACGCCTTTGTGTTTATGCTTGTCGGCTTTTTAATATGGCGCTTTACGGTCGGCAAGGTCTTTATATCAATCGTTTGGCGGATAATTATTTTCCTCCAAAGGATTTTAAGCTCGGTAAAAACGCGCATCTTTGCCGTTTGGCGAATTATTGCGCGATATATACATACAAAAAACTATTGCCGCGTATATATAAAACGTATAAAACGCGGAACCGATTCGTTTAAATAAAAAAGGAGCACGAAATGACAAGAAAGCCGATGCGAGCAAATCTAATTATTAGAATTGCCTTTACCTTGGTATTCATATTTCTTTTTGTTTCTGTAATTAATCTTCAAGTAGAGATGAACGACCTTCGCAAGATTCGTGATGAGCGCGTTGAGCTTGTTAACGAGCTTCAGGACAACGTCGATGAGCTTGAGCTTCGTATTGCAGAACCTATCGACGATGAATATATCGAGCGTGTCGCTCGCGATCTGCTTGGCTTGCGCAAACCTAATGAAATTATTTTTGTAAACGGTATAGCAGATTGATTTGTTGAAGGGGTTGGATATATTGTCTTATTCTGTTGGGGAAACCGCGCGCGGTGTTGTTAGCGGTGTTACCGATTACGGAGCGTTTGTCCGCTTGGATGACGGGCGGTGCGGAATGATACATATTTCCAAGCTTTCTAACGAATTCGTTTCGAATATCCATAATTTTATAAAAATCGGCGACCTTGTAAACGCGACGGTTATCGCGGATAACGACGGTAAGCTTGCGCTTTCGCTCGTTGGCGATAAAAAGGCGGGGAATCGGGACAGGTGCGATTTCGAATCGCTGCTTTCCTCCTTTAAAACCGCAAGCGCGGATAGGTTGTCCGGTATTAACTCGCGCGATAAAAAGCGCCGCAGATAAAACATAAAAAACAAAAGGACTTTCAATCGAAAGTCCTTTTTAATTTTGCTTTTTACTTTAAGGTGTTGTCGCGCTCGTGTCGCCAAAATCGTAATATTTATAAGATTCGGGGAAATAAGCGTTGCTCATTGCGTCGGGAAGAAGCAGCTTAAGCGAAACGTTGGTTTTGCTAAGGTCAGAGGAGATGGTGCAAATCATTTCTTCTTTATCGTAGGTTACGTCAATGCCGTTAATATAATTTTCTATTAACGAAACGGGAATAAGATAATCGCCGTCGGCATAAAGAATAGGAGCGGAAATGCGGATGGGGTTATCGTTAATAACAACCAACGATGAATTTTTTGTGCATTTAATGCGGTTGTCGGAGCCGATAAGGAAAAGCGCAATGTCATCGCCCTCGCCCGCAAGCCCAAAGGAGCTGATTTCGGAAAGATATTCAAACGGAATATACAAGCCGTATTCGTTGTTGGCATATTCCGCATTAAGCTCGTGTAGCTTGTGGTCGCCATAAATAACCTTAATCCCATAATCATCGTCATTATCCGACGTGTTATAGAAGGAATAAAGAACCAAGCCCGCAAAAAGAAGACTAAACACGGCGGTGAATGCCAAGAATAAGAATATAGCCGCAAAAACTGCAGAACCGTTAATTTTTGCCTTTTGCCTTTTGCGCGTGCTTTGTGTCGCCATATTAATCTCCTTTCTTCGTTTTTAACAGTATAACATAAGCGTTTCTAAAAATAAAGGGGTATAATAACCTTTTTGATATTTTTTACATATTCTGTTGTTGTGGTTAAAGCAAACCGACCTAAAAAAGCGCGTTGGCTTGCTTTGGGAAGGGGATATTGTTTTGAGCGATATTACAAAGCGTTTTTCTGACGGAGCAAAAAGGATAATAACCGCTGCGATGCTTGCGGCAAGAGAGCTTGGACATAGCTATATCGGAAGCGAGCATATTTTGCTTGGCATTTTAAACGAGCGGGAATCTACCCCCGCGCGCCTTTTAACAGAGCGTGGCGTTTGTACTGAAATCGTTCGCAAAAAAATTATCGGCTTGGTTGGGATGGGCTGTAAAACAACGCTTTCTGCCGACGATATGACCCCCATCTGCCGCAGAATAGTTTTAAAAGCTTCTATTCTTGCGGGTGCTTGCGCTTCGATAAGGGTAGAAGCAGAGCATATCCTAATGGCTTTACTTGGCGAGGAATGTGTTGCGGTTAGAATTATCGAGGAGCTTGGCGGCGATTGCGACGAGCTTTTTGCTATCCTTGACGAGCTATATAACGAAGAAACCATCGAGCATTATTGCGAGCCCGAAAAATCCGAATATAAAAGGGTTAACGAGGTTGCAACGCCCTTGCTGGATGCGAATTCCTTTGACCTTACCGAAAAGGCAAAAAACGGAAAAATCGACCCTGTTATAGGGCGAGAAGCCGAGGAGGAACGGCTTATTGCGGTTTTGCTAAGGCGCTCTAAAAATAATCCCTGCTTGGTTGGCGAGGCGGGCGTTGGCAAAACG
>JAZRTL010000078.1:0-4945 GCA_045652025.1 Eubacteriales bacterium | reverse complement strand
GTTGCATTTTCAACAACGGAACGGATAAGTCCTGGACCGCCGCGGGGGATAAGAAGGTCAATACCGCCCTTCATTTTCATAAGCGCGTTTGCGGTTTCTCGAGAGGTATCGGGTACAACCTGAATACATTCCGCGGGCAACCCAAGCTCGTGCAGAGCGTTCGACAACACCTTTGCGATAGCGATGTTGGAATTAATTGCCTCTTTACCGCCGCGAAGAATAACCGCGTTGCCGGTTTTTAAGCAAAGTGCCGCCGCATCCGCCGTAACGTTGGGACGCGCCTCGTAAATTATCGCAATAACGCCAAAGGGAACGCGTTTTTTCGTAATATTAAGCCCGTTGGGGCGGGTCCATTGCTCGCAATTCGAAAGCGGGTCGGGAAGTGCAATAACCTTTTCTACCGAAGCGGCAATAGCGTTAATACGCTCTCTTGTAAGCGTTAAACGGTCGAGCATCGCAACGCTGATGTTATTAAGCTTGGCGTTTTCTATATCCTTTTGGTTTGCGGTAATTATTTCATCGGCGCAATTAATTAGAGCGTTTGCCATCGCACCAAGCGCGGCGTTACGTTGCTCGGTGGTTGCATCGCCAAGCACGCTTGCGTCTCTTCTTGCGCTATCGCACATCTGTTTATGCATTTTTGTTCTCCTTTGCGGCGAAGTAGGTACCAACAAAATCGCCGTCGAATACGTCGTAAAGAATTTCGGGGCTTTGACCGTTAAGGATAATCATAGGAATACCGTGCTTTGTGGTATAGGCGGCGCTCTCGAGCTTTGCCGCCATACCGCCGGTACCGCGGGACGTGCCCGCACCGCTGCCAAAGGAATAAATATCCTCGGTAAGCTCCTCGACGTAATCTATAAAGCGCGCGTTCGGGTCTTTGCGCGGGTCTGCGCTGTAAAGACCGTCTACGTCGGACATATTAATTAGAAGGTCGGCGTTACAAAGCACCGCAACGGTTGCGGCGAGCGTATCGTTACTTCCGATATTAATCTGTTCGTCGGAAATGGTATCGTTTTCGTTAACGATAGGGATAATGCGCTGCTCGATAAGAATTTTCATCGTGTTGCTCGCGTGCTCGCGGCGGTCCTTTTGGTCAATAACACCGCGGGTAAGAAGAATTTGGGCAATGTTCGTGCCGTAATCCGCAAAAAGTCGAGCGTACATATCGATAAGCTGGCATTGGCCAACTGCCGCCGCCGCTTGCTTTTGCTCGGTGGTAAGCGTTTCTCTCCTAAATCCAATCTTCGCAAGGCCACAGCTAACCGCGCCCGAGGAAACCAAAATAACCTCTTTTCCGCTGTTGTGCAAATCGGCAAGTATAGAAACGAGTTTTTCTATTTTGCGGATGTTTATGTAGCCCGAGTTGTGCGTTAAGGTAGAGGAGCCCACCTTTATAACTATTCTTTTAAAGTTTTCGGTAGATATTTTCATTATTTAACCGCCCGTCTATTTACTTATTGTTAGTTTTTTATTATAATATACAAAACCTAAATAATCAAGTATTTTTAAACTAAAGGTGAACCGTAAAATATGAAAAAACAGCTTATTCTTGCCTCGGCATCCCCGCGCCGAAGCGAGATTTTATCGGTTGCGGGCTATGATTTTAAAATTTTCGTTTCGGGCGCGAGCGAGATAATGCAGGGCGAAAGCGCGGCGACGCTTGCAAAGCTTAATGCTCTTGAAAAAGCGCGCGAGGTTTTTGCGCGCCTCGGGGGAGATGCCGTCGTTATCGGCGCAGATACCGTCGTTTGCTATAACGGCTTGGTTTTGGGCAAGCCGAGGGACGAAGTCGATGCGTTTGATATGCTAAAAAAGCTCTCGGGCACAACTCATACCGTTATAAGCGGATATGCCGTTGTGGGTAGCGAGGGAGAAAGAAGCGGGTTTTGCGAAACGGTTGTAAAATTCAAGCCGCTTTCGGATATGGAAATCAACGCCTATATCGCAACAAAGGAGCCGAACGATAAAGCAGGCGCATACGGAATACAGGAGAGAGCAAGCTTGTTCGTTTCGGAAATAAGGGGCGATTACTTTAACGTGATGGGGTTGCCCGTTTGTTGCCTTTACGAGCCGTTAAAGGAATTTGGCATTTTGCCGAATTGGCAAAATGTTCTCGGTTAAATTGACTAAATATATTGACACTTAAGATTTGATTTTGTATAATAAGACGTAATAGAAATTTTATTTTTAAAGGAGAAAGTATATGAACCTTTCAAAACGTTTGGTTGCATTGTCCATGGCTGTAATTATGCTCCTTTCGGTAGTTGTAATTGCAAGCGCGGCAATGTTAACATATCAAACCGGCCATAACGTAACCAGCGACGGTAAGGTTAAGTACAAGGGTTACAAGGCGGCAGGCAAACACACCGAAAACGTTTCGGTTCTTGAGTTTAACCCCAAGGATGGTTATATGCCCTTGGCGTTCGTTGGTAAGCCCGCAAACGTTCAATATATCGAAAGCCAATATAATGCGGTGAAGAACGTTTATGGCTACGAGCCCATCGCGGCTATTAACGGCGGTTATTTTACCACCGCTACATCCACTCTTGAGGGTATGGTCGTTACAGACAGAAAGATTATTGCGGCAACCGTTGGTGCAAACAGCGTTGTTGCGTTTACCCCCGATGGAAAGATGAATATCGTTCTTACCCAACCGAAGTACACTCTTACTATCGGCGGTAAGAATTACACCAACCCGATTTTCTTCTTTAATAAAGATTATAACGATGCTAAATCGGAATACAAAGCCGCTTATATGTTTTATAGCGACTATTACCGTAACGCTGCAACCGCTTATGATGATGCAGGTACCGAAGTGATTTTCGAAAAGCTCGATAATTCCGAGCTTACCTACGGCGGCGCGCTTGTAGGTAGGGTTGTTAAGAAGAACACCTCCTCCACCGGCGGCACAACTCTTGCAAAGAACCAGTTCGCGCTTTTCGCAAAGAACGGCTCGAGCTATGCTTCCGACCTTAACGCTCTTTCGGTTGGTGATAAGATTAACCTTAGCGTTACCGAAACCAACGCGGCAGCGGTTGAAATTATGAACAACTGCATTAGCGCGCTTAACCATTTGGATTATCTCGTTAAGGACGGCAAGGACTATACGGCAGATCACTCCAACCTCGCAGGTCATAACGTAAACACCACCTATGCACGTTGGACCGCATACGGCGTTAAGGCAGACGGCACTTACGTTTTCCTTACCTCCGAGGGCGGTTCTACGGGCGATAGCTCCAGATCTCTTACCCTTAGAAACGTTGCGGCGATCTTCCTTGAGCTTGGCTGTGTTACCGCGGTTCGTCTTGACGGCGGCGGAAGTACGGGTATGTATCTTTCCAACGACGGTTCGGGCAATGCAGGCCACGCGATGAAGCGTCAACGCGCGGTTGCAGACACCATCTTCGTTGTTAAGAAGTCCAGCTTGCACGATGCAAGCGTAGAAAACGAGCTTAAGGCGGCTATCGCTTCCGCAAAGCAAACCGCAGGCGGAAACGCTTCTATCCTTAAGGCGATTGCAGAGGCAGAAGCAATCGTCGGCACCGGTGCAACCGAAGGTCAGCTCCGCAAGGCACTTAGCGGTCTTTCTCCCAAGGCAATCCTTGGCCAAGCTCTTGCGAAGTGCGATACTATCAATATCAGCGAATATACCGAGCCCGATTTGGCGGTGCTCCGTGACGTTTATAAGAAGGCGTATGCCGTTTACGAATCCGATTCCTCTACCGCGGCTCAATATAACGAGCAAACCGTTAAGATTTACGAAGCGCTCGATTGCAGCACTAAGGTAGTTGTTTCCGCCGGCGCGGCATATACCGCTACCGTAAGCGACCGTACCGATGCCTTTAAGGACGACGGCTCTCGTCTTACCGACGGCGGTAAGGGCAATTCCGACCTTGGCGTTGGCTATTCGGGTTGGGCAACCTCCGCTCTTACCAATAAAACTCTTAACGTTGACCTTGACCTTGGCGCAAGCCAAAAGGCAAATACCTTCACCGTATATATGGGTTCGGGTATGTGGGGTATCTCGGCTCCTAACGTAACGTTGGATATCTATACCTCTACCAACGGAACCACCTATACCAACAAGGTTGCAACAACTACCGCAAAGGTAGCAACCGGCTCTAACAAGATTGACGGCGAAACTCACGTTACCTATACCGTAACTGTAACGCTCGATAAGGATATCGACGCTCGTTACGTTAGATTTGCAATTAGAAATACTGCAAACTTCATTTGGATTGACGAGGTTGAGGTTGCTCGTGTGCAGGAAAGCAAGTACGGCACCGTTACCAACGCGACAAAGATTCAATCCTTCAACACCAAGATTTCTGCGGGCTCTACCTCTATCTTTACTCCCGAGATGGGCGCGCTTACCCAAGCTAATGCAAACCACATTTGGTCCTCCAACGTAATTTGCGAAAAGCAAAGCGATGGCAGTTACGTTGTAGTTGAAAACCTTAGCTGGCACGGTGATAATAACAAGACCATTACCCTTAAGAGCAACCAAATTCTTATCTGTGCTCACGGCGACGGCAGCGTTTCGGGCAGTAGCGCGAACGCGGCGGCTGTCGGTGCGGCTCAAAAGGGTCAGGTTCTTCACGCTTACGGAATTGATATCGAAACCAGAACTGTTGGCGTTGCGGCTTACGTTAAGTTCCTTAACAAAGGCCAAACTAACCCCGACCTTGTAGAAAAGGACGACGAAACTAATACCGAGCCCACTCCCGATCCTAAGCCCGATCCCGATCCCGATACTACTCCCGACGTAGATAGCAAGTTCGGCCTTGGCGACGTTAATAAGTCCGGCGAAATCGACAGTATGGACTACGTTCTTGTTAAGCGTGCATACTTCGGCACCTTCGGCTTCGATGCAGAGCAGCTTGCACTTGGCGACGTTAATAAGTCCGGCGAAATCGACAGTATGGACTACGTTCTTGTAAAG
>JAZRTL010000077.1:0-3518 GCA_045652025.1 Eubacteriales bacterium | reverse complement strand
CCCGCGGTTAGAGTTGGTATTGCAAGAGAGCTCGGGTTGGGCGAAAGCGAAAATTCGATGGGTCTTATCGTTGCGGCACTTCACAGAATGGGCTTTGACAAGGTTTACGATACCTGCACGGGCGCAGACCTTACGGTTATAGAGGAAACGAAGGAATTTATGGCTCGTCTTGAAAAGGGCGAAAACCTTCCCCTATTTACCTCCTGCTGTCCCGCTTGGGTTCAGTTCGCCGAAAAGAAGCACCCCGAAATTCTTCCCAACGTTTCTACCTGCAAATCGCCGATGAGTATGTTCTCGGCTATTATAAAGGAATATTTTGCAACCAAGCTTCCCGAGGGCAAAACAAAGCATTACCACGTTGCTCTTATGCCTTGTACCGCAAAGAAGTTCGAAGCGGGCAGAAAAGAGCTTTATCTTAAAAACGACCCCGCGACCGACGCGGTTATTACAACCCAAGAGCTTATTAAGATGATAAGAGAATCGGGCATTGTATTCCGCGAGCTCGACCCCGAAAGCGTGGATATGCCGTTTGGCACTATGTCGGGTGCTTCGATAATCTTTGGCGTTACGGGCGGTGTTACCGAGGCGGTGCTTCGCCACGTTGCAGACGACGATTCCCGTACAACGCTTGCACAAATAAGCTTTAGCGGTGTTCGCGGTATGGAATCGGTTAAGGAAGCTTATATTCCCTATGGCGACCGTCAGCTTCATATCGCCGTTGTTAGCGGTCTTGGCAACGCCGAAACGCTTATAGAAAAGATAAAGAGCGGAGAGGAGCATTACGATCTTATTGAGGTTATGGCTTGCCCCGGCGGTTGTATTAGCGGCGCAGGTCAACCCTATATTTCCTTCCGCCACCGCGAAAAACGCGGAGATGCGCTCTACCGCGCGGATAGGACAAGCACTATAAAGCGCTCGCAGGATAACCCGATGATAGACGAGCTTTACAGCGGTGTTCTTAACGGCAAGGTTCACGAGCTTTTACACACCCATTACACCGACGAAACAAAATAACATAAAATATAAAAGCCAAGGTTATTTACCTTGGCTTTTTGTTTTATTAAAATCTTCCGCCTCCGCCACCGTGGCTTCTGCCCGAGGACGAGGTGTGGGTGGAGCTGTTTTCCTTTGGCTTTGCCGTTCGTGTAACGGTTGAATAAAGGTACAAATCGCGCTCTACGGTTAGGTTCATACTTCCCTGCTTAACGTAGTTTTTAGCATCCCTTTGGAAAGCCACCGAATTTAGCTTGCTCTTCATAACCGAAACGGCAATAAATGCAATAACAAATCCGATTATTAACGAAATAATTATGTTGCTACCGAAATCAAAGGTGATATAATCCTCGATATAATAATCACATTCGGAAATAAACGTTTCGAACGCGCTCGCGTAGTTACCGTCCTTAAGGTCGGTTTTCATAGTATCGCCGATGCTTTGGATAACGTCGTCGCTAAAAGCGTTAATCGCCTCGCCGCAGGTGGAAATATACCAAATTCCGCCAAGCTCATCGAAGGTTATAAGCAACAAAAGCCCCGTATAATCCTCGCCATAGCCGTATCCGTTATAATCGTAGTAATCGTCGGCAAAGGCGATTTCGGATTTATTTCCGATGGATTTTTCGGTTAGGATAACTATATCGTATTGATATTTTTCGCTTATCTCGTCCAGCGCCTTAAGTATTACCTCGGCTTCGCCTTTCGTTAGCAAATTCGCGTTATCTACAAGGCGAACGCCCCTTTCGTTTGCAACCGCAACGCCCGAAAAAGCGCCAATCAGAACCGAAAGCATTAACAAGAGGGTTAAAAATCTTTTCATACCAAAAGCCCCTCCTTAAAGCAACCAAAGCAAATATGAAAGCCCGAAAACCGCCGCGCTTGCAACCGCGCCAATACCGAAAAGCCAACGCTTATAAGCCGCTTTATCGACAGGAAGGTTGCCAACGAGCTTGCCCGTTTGGCCGTTCATTGCAAAGGTATAATTTTCGCCGTTCCATTTTGTGTTTAAAATCCAAACGGGCAAAAGCGCATATTTCGCGTTGCCGTTTTTAAGCTGCATATTCGTTGAAACGGGTGTAACTGTCATATACCCGACAACCGTTTCGGCGAACGCATCTGCCGTGCTTCTTCTAATACGGTCGTTCGCACGTGTTATGCTTTGCTCGGCATCAACGTCATATTTATCCGCCAAATAGCCCGCAAGATAAGCGGTTTGAAAGTCGACCGCTTCCGAAAAATCGAACGGCTCGACCGATTCCATAAGGTCGTCTGCCATTTTTGTGCTTCCGTCAACAGGAACGCGCTCGAACCCAATAGAGCCGCCGCGAACTACCGAATAGAAGCTCGTTTCGGTATAGTTATACGAGCTATCGCTCCAACCGCGAACTCTTGTTGCCTTATATCGAATGCTCGCGCTTGCATCGGTATCGTAAAGCCAAAACGGAACGTAAATGCCTTTAATTTCTTGGATATGGTTTTTATCCTTGAACACCTTGGGCAACAATCGTTTGCCCTCGTAATGCTTGCTAAGCGCCTTAACCGCGGCTTCTTTATTTAGCTTAAACGGAATTACAAGGTCCGGCTTTAGAACACCCGCAAATTGCGACATCATAACAACGGGGTTACCACAGAAAGGGCATTCGGTCGCACCCAAGCTTTCGTCCCCAACAATTTCGCCACCGCAGGAGTTACAACAATAAATTCGCATCCCATCGGCTTCGCCCTCGCGCCATTCCCTGCCCGCTTCGGTGTTCCAATTCATATCGTCGGTCGGCTCGCTTTTTAAAACCTCGTCGTAGGCGGCGAGCGTTGCAACGTCGAATTCGTTATCGCAATAAGGACATTTCATTTTTTGTAACGAAGGGTCAAATTCAATCGCACCGTCGCAGCAAGGGCATTTATATTCTTGTACGTTCGACAAGCTTATCACTCCTTAGAAATTCAAATATAAAAGCGATTTTGGGCGGGAGAATTTACATCTTCCCGCCCGTTACTTTAATTAAAAATTATTGAATATCGGCGTTGTTAATAGGGTCGCCGCATTCGGGACAGAACTTAGGAGGAATTGCTCCCTTTTCGGGCTCCCAACCGCATTTATCGCATTTATATTGGGGAACACCCGCGGGCTTTGCCGCACCGCATTCGGCACAGAACTTGCCCTTGTTTAGCGCACCGCACGCGCAAGTCCAACCGTCATCAGTCGGCTTTTTGCCACCGCAGTTAGAACAGAAATTGCCTTGGTTTTCGGTACCGCAAGCACATTTCCAGCTACCTGCGGGTGCAGGCTTCTTTGCGCCGCAGTTAGCACAGAAGTTTCCGTTAACTTCAGCTCCGCAAGCACATTTCCAAGCGTTTGCTTGCGCTTGTTGCTGCTGAGCCGCTTGCTGTTGCTGAGCCGCTTGCTGTTGCTGACCAACGTTATAGAACTGCTGAGCCGCGTTAAAGCCGCCGCCCATGACGTTACCTGCCATATTCATTCCCATAAAGCCCATCATTGCGCCCGCTTCGTTGCCTGCTGCGGT
>JAZRTL010000076.1:0-2514 GCA_045652025.1 Eubacteriales bacterium | reverse complement strand
CAACCGTTATCGGCAACACGTTCTATGCACTTTCTCCCGGTACGCTCGCAATTTGCGATATGATAACCGGCGAAAATAAAACCTATTCTATCCCAACCTCATATTCCTCGCTTATTCCCGACGGAGAGAGAATTATACTCTTCTCGGAAAACCAAGCGGAATATTTTAGCACCGACACCTACGAAGAAAACAAACAATAATTGGAGGTACTTATATGTCTTGGACACTTGACGTTATTATTGCACTTATTATCGGTCTTACCGTCTATTCTGCGGCGAAGAACGGCTTTATTAAAACCGCTATAAGCGCGCTTTCGTTCGTTATCGCTATCGTTCTCACTATCGCGCTTGCATCTCCCGTGTCGGAATATATTAAGCAAACTCCCGTTGCAACAACGGTTGAGGAAGCAACGAAGGGCAAAATAGAAGAAATTCTTAGCGAATCTACCCTTAATTTAGATGCTTTGGTCGATGGTGCAAGCGAGGAATTTAACAACCTTGCGGCTTTGGCAGGGTTCGAAAAGGCAGAGCTTTCGGAATGGTTCGACACCACCGTTACCGATGCGATGGGGCTCGAAGCGGCTATCAGCACGCTTGCCGAAAAAATTGCGGAACCTATTATCGATACCGTTGCATTTATTATTTCTATTATAATTATCTTTATCGGCTCGCAGATAATTCTCTCTATCCTCTCGTTCGTTTTGGATAAGATTGCGCGCTTGCCTATACTTAAATCCTTTAACAAGGCGTTTGGCATTGCGCTCGGCGTTGTTCTTGCAATCGTTCGCGTTTGTCTTTTCTGCTTTGTGGTTTCCTATCTTATCGAAAACGCAAGCTTCCTAAACAGCGATTTTATTGCGAACCTAAACCCCGACAGCACCCTTTTATTTAAAATCTTTAGCCAAATCGATATTTTTTCGTTCTTTGTAAAATAACTATTTTTAGTTTATAGAGGTCAAAATGAAACGACAAATCCCAAACATCTTGTCTGTAATACGGCTTATTATGGTCCCTATATTTATTGCAGGGTATTTTAAATTTAAACCTTTGGTCGCGCTGTTTATATATTTATTGGCTTGGATAACCGACGCGCTTGACGGTTATCTTGCAAGGCGTAATAATTGGATTACCGACCTTGGCAAGATACTCGACCCGTTGGCAGATAAGCTTATGCAGCTTTCCGCGGCGATTTGCTTTGCGATAGACAACAGCATTTTCCTTATTGTAGTTATTCCTATGTTTTTTAAGGAAATCGCGATGATTTACGCCAGCTTTAAAATTAAAAAAGCCCATAACGTCGTTGTCGTTTCGCATTGGTACGGCAAGGTTGCAACCGTTCTTTTGTTCGTTTGTGCCTTTACCCGCCTTATCGTTAGAGATAACCTAACGCTTGATTTGGTAATTGCCGTTTGTATGTTAATTTGTATGCTTTTTGCATTATTGATGTATTATATTAAGGATTATAAGGGTAAATATAATCTGAACCTATTTCACAAATAAGAGGTGATATTTTAAGATGGAACTTAAAAGATGCTCGCGTTGTAAGATCAGACCCGCGATAGTTTTTGTCCAAAAAAACGAAGGCGGTAAGATTACAAACGAGGGCTATTGCATAAAATGTGCTCAGGAGATGGGTATTAAGCCCATCGAAGATATTATAAATCAAATGAACATCAGCCCCGAGGAAATGGATGCGCTTAGTGAGGGTATGGAATCGATGATGCCCTTTGATAACGGCGAGGACGATGAGGAGGGCCGCGCACCTTCTATTGACCTAAACGCGTTTTTTGGCGGCAACAATAAGCCCGACAACCCCAACTCCCAGCCCGAAGGGCAGGAGGGCGAATCGGCTCCCAAGGGCAAAAAGCAAAAGCGCGGCGCAAGCTATTTGGAGGATTATTGCATTTGCCTAACCCGCCGTGCAAGAGAAAACAAGCTCGATAACATTGTAGGACGCGACAACGAGCTTGAAAGAATGATACAAATCCTTACCCGCAGACAAAAAAACAACCCCTGCCTTATCGGCGAGCCCGGTGTTGGTAAAACCGCCGTTGCAGAGGCGTTGGCGCAAAAAATCGTTGCGGGCGACGTTCCCCATAAATTAAAGGACAAAGAGGTTTATCTTGTAGATATGACCGCTATTGTTGCGGGGACCCAATTTAGAGGTCAGTTCGAAAACCGTATGCGCGGTCTTATTGAGGAAACCAAAAAAGCAGGCAACGCTATTTTGGTTATCGACGAGGTGCACGCCATTGTGGGCGCAGGTAACGCCGAGGGCGGTATGAACGCGGCGAATATTCTTAAGCCTGCCCTGTCCCGCGGTGAAATTCAGCTTATCGGTGCAACCACCCTTAAGGAATACCGCCAATATATCGAAAAGGATGCCGCGTTGGAAAGACGTTTTCAGCCTGTTATGATTGGCGAGCCTTCCATTGAGGACAGCGTTAAGATTCTTGCAGGAATTAAGAAATATTACGAAAAGCACCACGGAATCACCATCCCCGATTATCTGCTT
>JAZRTL010000075.1:0-9647 GCA_045652025.1 Eubacteriales bacterium | reverse complement strand
AAATTCGCTACCACGCGCCCGCGGTGGATTGTATTTTACATCCTATCGAGGACGGTCTTATTTTGGTTAAAACCGCTACCCCCGTCCGCGCGGTTACACCGGGGCAATCGGCGGTATTTTATTCCGACGATATTCTTCTCGGTGGCGGTATTATTACTTCGCGGTCATATTAAAAATCGCTCGCATAAGCGAATTTTAAAAGCTTAAAATTGCATACATTCACAGAAAAACAAAAACCGAGGCACAAGACCTCGGTTTTATTATGCCATTACGCTCCGGAAAATCGCAAGCCCTTTGGGGTGCTCGCTCTTATTCGGCAAAAATTATCGGTTGTGTTCTTTCGGCAGGAGTCGGAAGTTCGCAATCGCGATAGCCGAGAATGCAGTTGCCGATGCCGATATAATCGCTCGGAACACCCAATTCGGTGGCGATTTTTCTGCCCTCCTCGGACTCGAAAACCTCACGCGCGCGATGTATCCAGCAGGAATCCACGCCCAGCGAAAAAGCGGCGTTCAAAAGGTTACACATTGCAATCGATCCGTCCTCCAAATAGGTATGCTTGGTACGGTCGGCAAACACAATTATAACCGCGGGGGCATTGTAAAAAGGGTCGCTTTCGATGCCCATAACAGCGCCGTTAAGCTTGGATATTTTATCGCGAAGCTCTTTGTTGGTAACCACAAGGAAAAGGGTATCACGCGTGTTTCTTCCCGTGGGAGCATACAGACCCGCTTGCAAAATCTGTTCGATTTTTTCTTTTTCTATCGGTCTGTCGCTATAACTGCGAATGCTTCTTCTTGTTGTTAAGGTTTTTATGGTTTCGTTCATTTAACTTCCTCCAACGCGGTCATAAGAATCGATTGTGCCTTGTTGTAATCTGCGGAATTTAGCGACATTATTGCCTCTCTGTCCCAATTTGCATACAATTTGGAAATTTCTCTTTCCTTAAGGAGCAATTCATAAGCCGCGTTAACCTCGGTATTACATCCCTTTTCCTCCGCGTCGGTTATAAGGTTAAACAACCTAACGCCGCGATAGAGCGTTTTCCACCTTAGCGAAAGCAAGGGTGTACCGCAAGAGGAAGGATAAACGAAGCACAGGTCGCCAACGGGAAGAACGCCGTAAACCTGACTTTCAAACGGGCTATCCGTCCAACAGGTATAGGACCAACGAAGGAAGCCGTCCATCTTTACGAAGGCGCAAAGCACGCCGATATAATAACCGTCGATAAGCTCGCTACGCAAGAGGTTATTGGGAACCTCGGGGAAGCCGCAAACGTAATATAAAAAGCGTTTATCGGGCATTTTCTCGCAAAAGCCCATAAGGGCATCGTATTCCGAAAACATCGCCGAAATATAGGGCGCGAAATCGTAAATATCCTCGCCAAACTCGTTAACGAATTCGGCGTGGTTTATAGCGGTTTTATATTTAAACGCGGGCGCGGTTTTCTTTATATGCTCAAGCGATTTTCTATATGCCTCGATATCTGCGGGCTCGTCCGCGGCAATGCGAACGCGGTCGATTTGGTTTGTGGTTATAAAATATTGCTCGAGCGATTTTATATATTCGTCTATCTCGCTCGCCTTTCTTAAATAATCAAACGAGCCGTCGGATTCGTCATAAACACGAATGTTAATTCCATCGGGGTAATCGGGCGCAACGGGCGCGCCGTAGAGCTTGTTTTGCCAAACGTTAACCAAGCCGAAAACCGAAATTGTTTCGCGCACGCCACAAGCATCGCAAATATCAATATATCTTTGCATTACCGAATAATCGAAATAAAGCGTTCCGTCTTTTTTGCGGGTAACGGGAATCATCGAATATTCAAAAAGGTTCGCCTCGGTTCGCTCCTCATCCTGACACGCTTGGCCGTTCCAAGGGATTTCGGAAACGATAACCGTTGCGGATTTAACGCCGAGCTTGCCCATAGTTTTGCAATAATTTTCGATAATTTTAAAATGCTCGTCGCTCCAAAGAATTACGCCGTGCTGGCGCGCAAGGTTGGAGGGGTGAAGCCAAAGGTCGAGATAGAACTTACCCTCGGAATTTTCCTTGTAGGTATAGCTATGAACCTTAAGCGAAACGGTTATTTCGCCAACGAGCGTTTCCCTTTCAAAGCCGTAGCTTTCATGGATTTTAAGCTTGCCGTTATAAACGCCTGCGGTAGCATCGGAGGGGACAACAAGTTCACCGAAAACCGAAAGAATTTCGTCCGCTTCTGCCTCTGCAACCGCCTTTTCCAAAAGAATATCTCCCCTTTTAAGCCCATCGTCGCAGGGCATAAGTCCGATATGATTTAGCTTGCAATCAAAGGGAAAATCGGCTTCTATTCTAAGGTTTTTTCGCCTATGCTTTTGGGAAAACCAAGGAGAACGGGATAGGTTAAGCGCGTACAGCTCGTCCGCGGCGATAACAAGCTGGAAGCAGGCGGTATCGTTACGTCCCGAAACAAGCTCGATGCTTTTTGGCATATCACCGACCGTTTTAAGATTTATATGGCTTTTGTTGCCCCAAACAAGCTTAAAGGTTTCGGGCATTACACCGTAAGACAGCTTCATATCATTCACCGTTTTCATTAAAGATTTTTTAGATAAGGGTTGTTCATACGCTCGTTATCAAGCGTTGTGGGGGCATAGTGGCCGGGGTACAAATCGTAATCACCGGGAAGGTTGCGAAGCGCGCGGGGCGAACGCATCATAGCCGCCTCGTCGCCGCTTAAATCGGTTCTTCCGATGCTGTTTTTAAAGAGCGTATCGCCCGTGAACATCATACCGCCAAAGACGTAGCAAACGCTGCCGGGGGTATGGCCCGGAGTGGGAATTACGTAAAAATCGAAGCCCGCGATAGAATATTCACCCTCTTTTGTAAAGGTATATTCGGCGGGGGCAAAGGGGCGGGGGTCATAGGGGATTACCGCGCTGAAAATATCGCGCTCGGTAAGCATATGAGCGTCGCGCTCGTGGATAGCAACGGGAACGTTAATCCCGCGGAGATCGCCAACGGCAAGAATATGGTCGAAATGCCCGTGGGTTAACAAAATAAGACGGCAAACCGCATCGGCGCGGTGGAGCGCATCCTGTATTACCGTTAAATCCGCGCCCGGATCGATAACTATCGCATCGCGCGTTTCGGGGTTTTTAAGTATATAGCAATTTGTATTTAACGAGCCGACGGGGACTCTTTTAACCAACATATCCTTCATACCTTTTTGGGTTCTCCCTTTCCGTTTTTTTAATTTTTTAACGTACACGCTTTAATTATATACGCCGAAAAACAAATTGTAAATAGCGAAAGCGTTTATTTAAGTAATAATATTATAAATATTTTATAAAAAGCATTGAAGTATTAAGCTTTATATGATAATATTAAAAGCGCAGTAGTTTCGGCTTTTTTGGTTGGAGCTGCAAAAATTAAAGATTTACAAAGAGTTTTTTGATGAAAAAAATACCGATTATCGTCGTTGTCGGCCCAACCGCTTCGGGCAAAAGTGAATATGCCTTAAGGCGCGCGAGAGAGCTTGGCGGCGAGATTATTAGCGGAGATTCGATGCAGATTTACCGCGAGATGAATATCGGTACCGCCAAGCCGACAAGTGAGGAGCTTTGCGAAATACCCCACCACCTTATAGATATTGCGGATATAACCGAGCCGTTTTCGGCGGCAAGGTTTGTCGAGCTTGCAGGGAGCGCGATTTTGGACATTACTTCCCGAGGGAAGATGCCTATAATTGCGGGCGGAACGGGGCTTTATATCGACACGCTGGTTTCGGGAACGTCGCTTTCCGCAACAGAGGACGACCCCGAGCTTAGAAAAGAGCTTTTTGAGTTCGCCCAAATCAACGGCGCTTTGGCTTTACACGCGCGCTTGGCGGAGATAGACCCCCAATCCGCAGAGGCGATACACCCGAACAACGTTAAAAGGGTTGCAAGAGCGCTCGAGATTTATTATAAAACCGGCGAAACGAAAACCGAAGCCGACCGCAAAAGCCGTGAGGGCGAAAGCATTTACGAGCCGCACACCGTTTATATTTGCCCCCGCGAGCGCGAGCGCATTTACGAGCGAATCGACCGCCGCGTTGACCGTATGTTCGAGCTTGGGTTAACCGAAGAGGTAGAATCGCTTTACAAAAAGGGGCTTAAAGAAACGCCAACCGCCTCGCAAGCGATCGGCTACAAGGAGTTTTACCCTTATTTTGAGGGCGAGATCGATTTAGAAACGGTAAAGAAAAATATTTGCCTTAACACAAGACATTACGCAAAGCGCCAGCTTACTTGGTTTAACCGCAAGCAAGCCGACGAGATTATTTATATTTAAACCGCGTTTTTAGGTTTAGAAGGGAGGAGCTGTGGCAAACGAACGCAAAAACACACCCCAAAAAAGAAATAACAACCGCGCACTTGCAACAACGAGAGCGATAACCAAGCAATCCAAGATGGCGATTTTTTGGAAAAACCTTATGACGTGGACCAAGCATATCCTAGCCCAATTCGGCACGGCGATACTTGCGGTTGCGGTAGTTGCTTATATGTTCCTTCAGCTTATGCTTAACGTCGGTACTATTTTAGATACCGAAAGCGCGAGCTACGTTAACATTTCGGATAATTTAGAGGTCGAAGCGTTTTTATTCCGCGACGAGCAGTTAATTCCCGCCGTTGCAACGGGCAACAACTGTTATCTCGTTAACGATGGCGAAAAGGTTAGAAAGGGCGAGGAAATTGCAATTACCTATTCCAACCCGAGCGACGTTACGGCAAGACAAAGAATAGACGAGATTGAAAAGCGTATTGACGTTTTGGAGCGAAGCTCGCTTTCGACGGGTGCTTCGACAACCAACATCGCGCTTCTTGACAGCAAAATAAACGAGCTTACTATTTCCATTATCCGCCAAGCCGATTCCAACGAGTTCGATAAAATACTGCGCGCCAAAGAGGAATTGCTTGTTCTAATGAACCGTCGCCAAGCGGTTATCCAAGCGGCAGATTATTCCGCCGAGCTACGCGCACTAAAGCAGGAAAAGGAACAGCTTTCGGCATCGCTTACGGGGGTTAGCTTCTCTACCGTTTCGCCCGATAGCGGATATTTCTATTCCACCGTCGACGGTTATGAAAACAGCTTTACTCTTGACCGACTTGAAAACCTTACCGCCGACGAATTTGACAACCTTCCGAATTCCATCCCCGACCAATCGATAGTTAACAGCTCCTCGGGCAAAATCGTTCTCGGCTCTACTTGGTATATTGCGGTTGCAATAGACAAGCGCTCGGCAGAGGGCTTTACCGACGGCAGAACCTACCCCGTTATTTTCCAATATTCCAACAACACGACGCTTGATATGACGATTGAGCGACGTATTACCCGCAGCGACCGCGACGTTACAATTCTTATTTTCAGCACCCGCCAGCTACCGAGCGGATTCGATTACACCCGTTGCCAAACGGTTGAGCTCCCGCGTAAGAGCCACGAGGGGTTAAAGATAAGCACAAGCGCGCTTCGTATGAAGGACGGCGTTACGGGCGTTTATACCGTTGTCGGCACGAAAATAATTTTTAAAGAAACCGAGGTTCTTTATACCTATGGCAGCTATTCGGTTTGTGCAATCCCCAA
The DNA here is from genome assembly GCA_045652025.1 of Eubacteriales bacterium. Classification (GTDB taxonomy): domain Bacteria; phylum Bacillota; class Clostridia; order Oscillospirales; family CAG-382; genus Coliplasma. The sequence continues at coordinate 4,043 of JAZRTL010000075.1, read as the reverse complement.
GGACCCCGCATACCCCGACCGAAAGAATATTGCATTTAGCTCCAAAACCTATCTTTCCTTGCACGATACGGTTGTTATCGACGGCAACGAAATTTACGACGGTATGAGAATTAAATAACAACGTTTTTTAAAAGCGGTGATTATTATGAACACAAAAGAACAAATTGCCGAAAGCATTAAAAAAATAAAAAGCGAGGTTGGCGGCAGAGCAAAAATTTTGCTTGCGACCAAAACCGTACCGCCCGAGCTTATTAATTTTGCGCTCGATTGCGGGATTGACCTAATTGGCGAAAATCGTGTTAACGAGCTTTTGGAAAAATATGAATTTATTGACCGAAGCCGCACCAAAATTCATTTTATCGGCGCGTTACAGACCAACAAGGTTAAATATATTATCGATAAAGTGGATATGATACAATCGGTGGACAGAACTTCGCTTGCGCTTGAGATAGAGCGCCAAGCCGCAAAAAAGGGTCTCGTTATGCCGATACTTGCCGAAATTAACATCGGCAACGAGCAAACAAAATCCGGAATTGCGCCCGAGAAGGTGGAGCAATTTTGCGAATTTTTAGCCACCCTTCCCCACCTAAAGCTATGCGGGCTGATGGCAATACCCCCAAAATGCGAAAAAAGCGAAAATAATCGCGAATATTTTTGCAAAATGAGGAAAATATTTATTGACATATCAGGCAAAAATGTAGATAATAGTATTATGGAAGTTTTATCGCTTGGTATGAGCGATGATTATCTTACCGCCGTGGAATGCGGTTCTAACTTGATTAGGGTTGGAAGCGCGGTTTTCGGCAAAAGAATTTATCCCAATCAACAATAAAAAATTTTAATAAACATATTTCAGGAGGAATTTAAAATGGGATTATTTGATGGCATTCGTGATCTTTTTAAGAGCGAAGAGGAATTCGACGAAGCTTACGACGAAGCAGAAGGCGAAGAAGAAGTTGTTGTTAACGACGAAGCTCCCGTAGCTGCACCCGCTACCCCCAAGGCAGCACCCGCTTCCAAGGCAAGCGGCAGTATCTCCTCGGGCGCATCGCTCGAAATGAAGGTCGTTAAGCCCGAAAGATTTGACGAGGTTCAAATTATCGGCGAGCATCTTCTTGCAAAGAGAACCGTTGTACTTAACCTTGAAGACACCAATAAAGAAACCACCAAGAGAATTATCGACTTCCTTGGCGGCGTAGTTTTTGCAATTCAGGGCAAGGTAAAGAAGGTTGCTAACGCTACCTATATCGTTACCCCCAAGAACGTAGAGGTTTCCAGCGAACAGCCCGAAGCCGCTACCGAGGAAGCTCCCGCTACCGCAAAGCCCAGAGATCTTTTTAACTAATCACCCCCAACGTTTTGGAGTTTGATCATATTGAACCTGATCTTAGCAATTATGATACAATCGGTTCATCTTTTTATAAGCGCGCTTATGTTGCTTTTAACCGTGCGCGTTTTGATGAGCTTTTTCGGCGCAGACGAGGAATCGAGATTTTATATCCTCTGCTGTGCGGTTACAGAGCCGGTCGTATCCCCTATCAGACGGTTACTCTCGCTTGTTCCTTTTTTTGCGGAGTCGCCTATTGACTTTTCGTTTATGGCAACCTGTCTGATATTAATACTTGTTCAGAACGCACTGCCGGTTTCGTTTTAAACAAGCGAAACAGCAGTGCTTTCGGGCGTTTTATTGTTTTATTAATATCGAAAGTTCACTTGGTTTTTAAAGTTTTATATAGAAAAGGAATTAAAAAAATGCTTGCACCTCACGAATTAAAAAACAAGCAATTCCAAAAAACCCTTAGGGGCTATAATCCCGAAGAGGTTGACGAATATTTGGAATTCGTGCTTGAAAAATATACCGAGATCTACCGCGAGAATAACGAGCTTGAGCGCAAGCTTCGTATTGTGGTTACCAACCTCGACGAAATTAAGGACGAGGAGGAATCGATTAGAAGCACGCTTATTTCCGCACAAAAGATGGCGGAAAAGATTATAGCCGATGCTCACGACCGCGCGGACGTTATTACCGGCGCGATAAAGGACCGTTGCGACAGCGTTATTGCCGAGTTCCGCCAACAGCTCCAAGCCGAAAAGGAAAAGGCATGGCTTATCCGTACCCGCATTATTGATTTTAAAAAGCAGGTTTACGAGCTTTACGGCAAGCATATCGAGGAGCTTAAGGACCTTAGCGTTAACGAGATAGAGGACATTGTCCTTCCCAACGACGACGTTCTTGTTGCGGGCATATTTACCGACGTAAAGACCCGTATAGAAGAAAACGAGCGCAACAAGGGTAAAGGCGAGCTTAAGCCCGACGTTAAGCCCTATGACCTTGAAGAAGAAACCGCGCCCGAGACCGAGGAAGTAAAGGTTAGCCCCGAAAGCCAACCCGAGCTTTCCGGCGAAGCTAAAAAAGCAGAAGACGAATATCTTAATTATATGATGGGAGATAAATCAGACAAGTCTGATAACTAATTGATATGAGAGATTATAAGGATACACTTAATTTGCCCTCTACCGAGTTTCCGATGAGAGCAAACCTCCCCACAAAAGAGCCCGAAACGCTCGACCGTTGGAACAACGAAAAGCTTTACCAAAGGATGCTTAAAAAGAACGAAGGCAAGCCCTCGTTCGTGCTTCACGACGGCCCTCCCTTTTCGAACGGTAATATCCACATAGGCACCTCGCTTAACAAGATACTTAAGGACTTTATCGTCAAATCAAAGGCGATGAGCGGTCATTACACCCCCTTTACTCCCGGTTGGGACAACCACGGTATGCCTATCGAGAGTGCTATTATTAAGCAAAGCAAGCTCGACAGAAAGAATATGTCTATTTCCGAATTCCGTAAGGCGTGCCAAGAATTCGCAGAAAAGTTTGTTGACCTTCAAAGAAATTCCTTTATCCGCTTGGGTGTATTGGGCGATTGGGAAAACCCCTATCTTACTATGGACCCCAAGTTCGAATCCCAAGAAATTCGCGTTTTCGGAGAAATGTTCAAGCGCGGATATATTTACAAGGGACTTAAGCCGGTTTATTGGTGCGCGCACGATGAAACCGCGCTCGCAGAAGCAGAAATCGAATATAAGGACGCTCCCTGTACTTCTATTTACGTTAAGTTTAGGGTTGCAGACGATAAGGGCGTTCTTTCGCAATATTGCGATATTAACAACACCTATTTCGTTATTTGGACAACTACCCCTTGGACTCTCCCCGGCAATATGGCGATAGCCGTTCACCCGCGCGAAGTATATTCGCTCGTTAAGGTTGCAAGCGGTGAATGCTATATTATGGCGGAAGCTCTTATCGAATCTGCGCTTAAGAACGCAGGTATCGAGGAATGGGAAACCTTGGCTACCTTTAAGGGCGGCGATTTTGAATATATGACCGCTGCTCATCCCTTCCTTGACAGAACAAGCTTGTTGGTTAATGCCGAATACGTTACTATGGACAGCGGTACGGGTTGTGTTCACACCGCGCCCGGCTTTGGTGTTGACGACTATATGACAGGTATGCGCTACGGCATTAAGATAGTTGTTCCCGTTGACGACCGCGGCTTCCAAACCGAAGAAGCGGGCAAGTTTGCGGGTATGTACTACGAAAAGTCCAACGAGGCAATCCTTAACGACCTTAAGGAAAGCGGCGCGTTGCTTGCAAGCGAAGAAATTATCCACCCCTATCCTCATTGCTGGCGTTGCAAGAAGCCGATTATCTTCCGCGCTACTCCCCAATGGTTCTGTTCGGTTAAGGCGTTCAAGGAAGAAGCTATTAAGGCGTGTGAAAGCGTTGAATGGATGCCTGCTTGGGGCGGCGACAGAATGATTTCGATGATAGAAGAGCGTGCGGATTGGTGTATCTCCCGTCAACGTAACTGGGGCTTGCCTATTCCCGTGTTCTATTGCGACGATTGCGGCGAAATTATTTGTACCGAGGAAACTATTAACAGCGTTGCTAACGTGTTTGCCGAAAAGGGCTCTAACGCTTGGTTCGACCTTTCTGCGACCGAGCTTCTCCCCGCGGGCTTTGTTTGCCCCAAGTGCGGC
>JAZRTL010000074.1:0-1487 GCA_045652025.1 Eubacteriales bacterium | reverse complement strand
CCGTATGGTCGATGCAAGTGCCGTTACCGGCATTTCCGACGAAATTCTCGGCTTTGGCGAAACCGTTGCTCTCGATCCCCTTTTGCGCATAATCGGCGAGGTTGGACTTTCCGATGTCGAAGCGTTTAAGAAGGCGTGCGATAAAGCGCGCGATGAGCTTATTCCCAAGCACATCACTATCGACGATATCTTCGCTTCCATCAACTATATCATCTGCCTTTACCACGGTATCGGCAAGACCGACGATATAGACCACCTTGGCAACCGTCGCTTGCGCTCTGTTGGCGAGCTTCTCCTTAACCAGCTCCGTATCGGTTTCTCGAGAATGGACAAGATTGTTAAGGAAAAGATGACAACTCAGGATATCGATTCCGTAACTCCTCAATCGCTTATAAATATCCGTCCTATCGTTTCGGCTATCCGCGATTTCTTCGGCTCCAGCCCTCTTTCTCAATTTATGGATCAGGCAAACCCTCTTGCCGAGCTTACCCATAAGAGAAGACTTTCTGCGCTCGGTCCCGGCGGTCTTTCGCGTGATAGAGCTTCGTTCGAGGTTCGTGACGTTCACTATACCCATTACGGTAGAATGTGTCCTATCGAAACTCCCGAAGGTCCTAACATAGGTCTTATTTCCTCGCTTGCTACTTATGCAAAGGTTAACAAGTTCGGCTTTATCGAAGCGCCCTACCGCGTTGTTAAGAACGGCGTTGTTACCAAGGACGTTGTTTACCTTTCCGCAGACGTAGAAGACGAATTTATCGTTGCTACCGCTAACGAACCTATTGACGAAAACGGCAACTTTGTTAACCGTAAGGTTGTTGCACGTCATAGAGATGAAATTCTCGAGTTCGAAGCAAACCGTATCGACCTTATGGACGTTTCGCCCAAGATGGTCGTTTCGGTTGCAACTGCAATGATCCCCTTCCTTGAAAACGACGATAATACTCGTGCGTTGATGGGTTCGAACATGCAGAAGCAGGCAGTTCCGCTTATGATCACCGAAGCTCCCGTTATCGGTACCGGTATGGAGCATAAGGCGGCTTACGATAGCGGCGTTTTGGTGCTTGCAAAGAACGATGGTATTGTCGAAAGCGTTTCCTCTGCTTGCGTTGTTGTTCGTAACGATGCCGGCGGTACCGACGTTTATAACCTTATTAAATTCAAGCGCTCCAACCAGGGCACTTGCGTAAACCAACGTCCCGTTGTTAAAAAAGGCGAAAGAATTCATGCCGGCGACATTATTGCCGACGGTCCCGCTACCGATAACGGCGAAATCGCTCTCGGTAAGAACGTTCTTATCGGCTTTATGACCTGGGAAGGTTATAACTACGAGGACGCGGTTCTCCTTAACGAACGTCTTGTTCGTGATGACGTTTATACCTCTATTCATATAGAAGAATACTATTGCGAATCCCGCGATACCAAGCTTGGTCCGGAAGAGATCACCCGCCAGCTTCCCAACGTGGCAGACGATGCTCTCCGCGACC
>JAZRTL010000073.1:0-1904 GCA_045652025.1 Eubacteriales bacterium | reverse complement strand
GTAGGTGTGTGCTTGCTCCTCGTCGATAGCTATAAGACCAAGGTTTTCAAAGGGCGCAAAAACCGCACTTCTCGTACCTATAACAACCTTAATCTCGCCGGAAATGATTTTTCTGTAAGTGTCTGTTCGCTCGCCGACTGATAACATCGAATGTATAACCGCGAGCCGATTTCCGAACGCGGCGGCATAAGCGTTAACTGCTTGCGATGCCAAGCCGATTTCGGGTAAAAGAATAATCGCCTGCTTTCCGTCGGAAAGCACCTTTTTAACAGCTTCAATAATAACGCGAGTTTTACCGCTTCCAGTAACGCCAAAAAGCAAAGCGCCCTTCGGCTCTCCGCTGTCGATTAGCTCGCAAATACCCGCAACCGCAGTTCTTTGGCCCTCGGAAAGCGAATATTCGCCCTCGGGAGTAACGTTTTCAAAGGAATAAGCATCTCTGAAAAACGTGGTTTCACGCTTTTCAACGTAGCCCTTTTTAATAAGTGCGTTGACGATTGCGGATGAAAAGTTGCCAATCTCCTCAATCTCGCGCATGGTAGCGGTAGGGTAGTTAATCAATAACGAAATCAAGCCCCTTTGCTTTTGGGTAAGCCCCTCGCCGCTTTCGGCAAGGATCGCCGCCTCTTCGTTAGTGATTGTAAGGTTGTAGGTGAACAAATTCTTTTCGTTCAACTTTTCAAGAACTCTGCTGTCGCGTATAAGAACGTTGCACCTACAAAGCGAACTAAGCAAAACCTTGCATTCGTCGCCGTATTCAAGAAGCAATTCACGTTCGGTAGCAACGCCCTTTTCGGCAATTCTGCGAAGCAATATTACCGCGGCATCGTTAAGCTTACTTTGGTCGCGCTCCTCGTTTATCGTATAAACGGTTTCGGAGGAAAGGTTAATCCCCGGAGGGATAACCGCTCTAAAAGCGGTACCGAACGTGCAAAAAAAGCGTTCCTTCATAAAAACACAGGTTTTAATAAGGTTTTCGGGCACGTCGAAAGGGTAGTGCATAATGCTGTCGATGTTTTTAGTGCGGGGATAATCACAATCGTCCGCAAGCTCTACAACAACTGCACTAACGCGCTTGTTGGCGTTCCCAAAAGGAACAATTACAACCGAACCTATCTTAAGCTCCTCTCGCATAGCAACAGGAACCGAATAACAGTATTTTTTGTCAATACTGTATGCGATGTCGGTTATATAAACGAAGGCATACGCTTTGTTCATGCTTTATTAGTTAGCGGAAATAGTATATTCGCCTTCGTAAAGCTTTTGTACTGCAAGCGATACGGGCTTTTCGGTAAGAAGAAGGTTTTCGGTCTTGTTGTCCTTGCCGAAACGGTCTTCTGCAACCTCTTCAACCTCGAGCTCGAGATTTGCTTTGTCAATAATGTGGCGTGCACACTTTGCGGTAGCAATAACGAGCATATAACGGTTAACCTTGTCGTTGGTAAGGTCGGAAACAGTAGGATAGAGCATCATAATACAAAGTACCTCTTTATTTGGAATTTAATTTACTGATTAATGTTTTTAATAAGTTCCTCGGGCTCAATAGCCGAGCAAATAATATGGTCGCTGTCGGTAATAAGAACCGATTTGGTTTTCTTGCCGCAGCTAACGTCAATAAGTCGCGCCGCGTTTTTCGCGTCTTGAATTAAACGCCTAACGGGAAGCGAATCGGGAGAAACGACGGATATTAATCTGTCGCAGTTAATATAGTTGCCAAAGCCGGCGTCGATTAACCTCATCAATTAACTCCTTATTCAACGTTTTGTATCTGTTCGCGGATTTTTTCAACGTAGCTCTTTGCATCGATAACAATCTTTGCAATTTCGCCGTCGTTGCATTTGGAACCGATAGTGTTAACCTCGCGGTTCATCTCCTGAACCAAAAAGTCAAGCTTTCTGCCAACG
>JAZRTL010000072.1:0-3007 GCA_045652025.1 Eubacteriales bacterium | reverse complement strand
TCCGTCTGCGGAATATCTGAACAACCAAATACATTCGGTATGAACCTCGCTACCCTTAGCGTGAAGAATCTTCTTGCCTTCATCAAACCTAGTAAAATAAAGCTTGTCGCTGGAGCTGTTCATATCCCAGAACGCCGTTTTAAAGTTAGCGTTCTTAAATTCGTTCAAGCCGTCCTTAAGCGTTGTAACGCGAACGTCAAACTGATATTTGGGGTAGTTGGTGCTGTAAACAACCGCGCGAGTAGCCGCGTTGCCGCTGTTAGAGGGACCGTTATAATCTGTATATACAGTGCCGTCGGTGGTTTTGATAGTCTTAATCTTAACACCGTTTTGGTCGATCATATCGCAATTACGTGCATACTTCTTGTAAATCGGAAGCATCGCGATATAGTTTCTCGCGTGGTAGCTGTCTCTTGTATAGAGATAGTCGACGTTAAGCTTTATCTGGGGACCGGTAAAGGTGTATTTTCTGGTAAGCTTTGCATATACCTGATCCTCGGTATAGCTAATCGACTTGTTGTTATAGTCGTTAATAGAGTCCTTGGGGTTTTGGTCGGGGAAGTGCAAAAGCTTTGTCTTTTCAATACAATGAATAACGTTAGAGGTGTAGGTTTCGCCAACTGCGAGTGAAATTTCGTTGCCGTTTACACCGTCGTAGAACTTAAGCGATTCAAGTGCTTCGCCACCGTGGTTACCGCCCGACCAAGTAACGTGGCTATCGCTGTAATAATATTGATGAACGTATTCCATATCGGTAGAGCTGCTAACGAAGGTGTGGGATGTACCGCCCGTTTCCTTTAAAATCCAGTTACCGAGGTTAAAGGTACCCCAAGCTTCTTCGATAAGCGAAATAGAAATCGTACCAACGCCCGCGATTGTGCTGGACATAGTGTAGGTGCTGGCGTTTACCTTCTTAATCGTTGTGGGATAAGAGGTAATCTCCTCGGGCGCACCGGGGTAATCAACCGTGTCATAGCTGTCATAGCCCCAATAGCTCGGTGCCGCCGATGTCATAAAGGGTATAGAGGTAAATACCATCATAACGAGCAGCATAAGCGAAATAATTCGTTTTGTGTTCATACTGTAAATCTCCTTTTTGGTTTAGTTTTCTTGGGGGAAGTCATATCCAACTTCGCAAGCAAGCTTTGCGCATTCCTTAAGCTTCGTAGCGGTCTCAATATCAAGCGAAGCGTAGTAGGGAACGTCGGTTACGTCAATCCCAAGATATGTTATCGCCCAAACACAAGCAATTAGATAAGAGCCAACGTTTGAATGGTGCGAATTGTCGGTGTGGTAAAGGTTAATTTCGGGGTAGCGTTGGTTAGCTATCAAAAACGCTTCCGCCGCGGGAGCCACCTTGCTAACGTTAAATTCCTTTGCAAGCGAGGTGTAGTTTTGGTAATGTCTGTAAGCGCTTGCTACGCGCTGGTTAACATCGTCGTTGGAGGAATATCTCATATAAAGAACCATCTCCGCACCGTTTTCATCAATAAGCGGCTTAATAATATCTATCGCCGCCTTGCTCTTGTTAAAATCGGCAGAGCTGTGGTCCTGAAGCACGACGTAATCGTATTTCTTTTCTAAAAGCTTTGACTTTAAAACTGCGCCGTGGTTAGCAAGCGTGTCGTCTGCCCATTGTGTAAGGTGGGAATCCCCCGCACAGCAATAGGTAACGTCTATCTTCTTGCCCGCCGCCTCGGCTAACTCAATAAATCTTATCGGGATGTTAAAATAATAGGTACTGCTGTTGCCAACGAAAAGGAACTTAACCTCCTCGTCCTGCTCGGGAATAACTGCTTCGTCGCTTTCAACGCCGTATGCCTCTGCCTCGCAAACCAAAATCCAATTAGAATCGCCAACGAAGCGATATTGAATATATTTTGCGCTAATTGCATATTCAAGCTCCAAAACCGAAGCAACCGTGTTGCTTTCATCGGTGTCTGTATGGGAGGTTTTACCAACCTTATGCCAAGTTTTGTTGTCGCTCGAAACGTAAATCCAAACAAATTCGGGCGCGGAAATTCCTACGTCAAGGTAATATTTCGTCGCAACGTGGGCAACAAATTTATCAACAAGATAATGCCCGCCGAGATTAACGGTAATAGAGGAATAACCGTTGTTAGCATAGTTAATGCTGTTTTTGTTAAATCCAATAAACGAAGGATGCGAAAATTTTGCTCCCTCGGGTGTAATAACACCGTCTGTCATCGTTTTGTTGTTTTCGTCGGGGTAGGAAGGGGATACGTTGTCGGGATAAAGAACTGATTTGGTGTATCTCTTGCCAAGCGCGACGTTTGCGTAATCGGCACGGTCCGAAATAGTAATCATAGGTTGGCTTACTTCCGCTTCGATTTGATTGCTTTCGGTGCTAACGTCGATACTGTTACCGCCGCTTTCTTGGTTAGCACATCCAAACAAGGTTAAAACCATCGAAAATAGCAACGCCACCGCCATAGCCCACGAAATCACTCTTTTCATAAGCGCACTCCTTATTAAATTATACTTATATATATTATATACTATATAGCCGATTTGTCAATGTTTTGAACAAAAAACGAGTGCCTTTTCCGCTTCCTTTTTATGCTTTTTATAAAAAGAATATCCGCTTACTAACGGGATTCAACCAAAACAAAAAGCCGAGGATTTCTCCTCGGCTTCGCTCTCGATGAAAAACGCTTGTTTTTCATCGTCTTTCGTGAACGCCGTACATTCGCATCAAGCTCGTGCGCGATGCTTCGCATCTTGTCCGCGCTTGCGGCGTTCTAAGGGATATTTTCCAAGGCGCATGTCCTTGGAAAATATATAAATTTATTAATATCTGTCATTTACAACACAAAAGCCGAGGCATCCGCCTCGGCTTTTTATTTGTTCGGTTTTAATTAGTTAAACGAGAACGTTCCGAAATAAGCTCTCTTAATAAGAACGTAGTCCATACTGTCGATGTCGCCGGACTTATTAACGTCGCCGCGCTTGAATTGAGCTTCGTTAAAGTCGAAGGTGCCAAAGT
>JAZRTL010000071.1:0-2576 GCA_045652025.1 Eubacteriales bacterium | reverse complement strand
CGAGATACTTTCTACCAACGACGAGGATACGGATATATACGTCCTCAAATCCGTTACGAGTACCGGAATATTCGACAATATCGGTAACCTTACCGGTTTCGTCGGAATTAACGATAGTGATAGCGCGATTGCTATCGGAAGAAACGTAGGAGCTCTTAACACCCAAGGTAATATCTGCGCCCGACGCGATATGCTGTTCGATCATTGCGGAGAAATCGAGATTGCAAACCGTATCGCAATCCGAAAGAACAACAACGTCCTCTTTACAATCGGCAATAAAATCGCGAATACTTACAAGCGCCTCGAGGCGAGTGTTATACAAGAAGTTATCGTTATTAGCGAAAGCGGTGATATAAGGAGGGAGAATTTTAACACCGCCGTGACGGCGAGCCAAGTCCCAATCCTTACCGGTTCCGATATGGTCCATAAGAGATTGATAGTTATAGTGGGTAACGATACCAACGTGGTGGATACCTGAGTTTATCATATTAGACAAGGTGAAGTCGATAAGGCGGTAACGGCAACCAAAGGGAACGGACGCCATGGTACGCTGTTTGGTAAGCTCATATACGCTTTTTTCGTTTATGCTGGAAAAAACTATTCCTACTGCGCTCATTACATTACCTCCTTATTTCGCGCTCAATTCATCGAGCATTGCTTTATTACAAATAACCGCATCGGGAACCGAAACGCCGTTCGGAACGGTTAGTCCTCCGCCGAGAAGGGTTATACCCTTAGAGTTATCCTTTTCCTTACCGACGGAAGCGCCGACACCTACAACGGTGCCGCTATCGATGATAGAATAATCTACCTTCGCATCTGCCTTTACGGTAACCTTTGAAAGAATTACGCTATCGCGCACTACCGCGCCCGCTTCGACAACAACGCCCTCGGAAAGAACGCTGTTTATAACGGTACCGTAGATTTCGCATCCCTCGGTAACGATAGAGTTATTTATAACCGCACTTTGACCAACAAAGTGGGGGTGGAAAGCACTATTACGCGAAAGGATACGCCAATCGCCGTCCCTTAAATTAAGCGCGGGGCGCTTACCGAGAAGGTCCATATTGGATTCCCAAAGACTGTCGATGGTTCCAACGTCCTTCCAATAGCCCGAAAATTCAAAGGCATAGAGCTTTTCGCCCGCATTCAGCATTGCGGGGATAATATTTTTACCGAAGTCGTTAGAGCTGTTTTCATCGGCTTCATCGGCTTCGAGATAGGACTTTAGCTTGTCCGTATCGAAAACATAAACGCCCATAGACGCTTTTGTGCTCTTAGGTTCCTTGGGCTTTTCCGCAAATTCGGTAATTCTCATTTCGGAATCGGTTGTCATTATACCGAAGCGAGATGCCTCGGCAAGAGGAACGTCGAACACCGCGATAGTACAAGCGGCACCGTTCTTTTTATGGTTTTCTATCATTTCGGCATAGTCCATTTTATAAATATGGTCGCCAGAAAGGATAACTACGTAATCGGGATCGTAGCGTTCGATAAACTGAAGGTTTTGGTAAATAGCGTTTGCTGTGCCCTTATACCAATCGGCACGCTTTTGGCCTTGGTAGGGGGGCAAAGTCATTACGCCGCCGTAGGTACGGTCCATATCCCAAGGTTGACCGTTACCGATATATTCGTTTAATGCAAGGGGTTGATACTGGGTTAGAACACCAACAGTATCGATACCCGAATTGATACAGTTAGACAACGGGAAATCGATAATGCGGTATTTGCCGCCGAAGGGTACTGCGGGTTTTGCGATACTTTCGGTAAGTAAATGCAAACGGCTTCCCTGCCCACCCGCGAGGAGCATTGCGACTGTTTCTTTTTTTGCGATCATGCCATATCTCCTTAATTTTACAAAATCGTTTTTGAAATCGGTTGCGCGTTATTCGCTTTCGGGTTGCTCGATAGCGTAGATGGTATCGAACGCATCGCCATCCTCGGCATGTGGCAAAGCACCACCGCGGAACATAGCGATAAGCACCGGCATAAGCGCGCAAATAAGCAGCGCGGAGCCAAGGCGGATAATATCATCTTGATACTTCTTACAAAACTCCAAAGCGGACACGGGCAAACGACCCCCATTCTTAATAAAATATTTATATAATAATAACACCTTTTACATATAAAATCAAGTGGTTGCGCCACCTTTTTTGGACTTCTTACATTAAAAATTATATATATTGCGAGCCAAAATGCATTTTCTTTGCAAAAGTTGCAAAAAATTATAATAAAGGTCTTTACAAATCGAAAAAAGTGTGGTATATTTCTATGGAATGCGGATACTCGCATTTAGAGGGCTTGCCTAGTTTACAGGGCACGCGGGCTACAACGCCCGACTTCACCAACCGTTTGCCAGGTTTGCCCCGAAAAATACTTTATAGAAAGGTGAAAACATCATGCTTAACAAGGACGTAAAGCAAAACCTCATCAAAGAATACGCTGTTCACGAAGGCGACACCGGTTCTCCCGAAGTACAGATCGCTATTCTTTCCAAAAGGATTGCGGAGCTCACCGAGCACCTTAAGAAGAATCCTAAGGACAACCACTCTCGCAGAGGTATGCAGCAGATGATC
>JAZRTL010000070.1:0-2728 GCA_045652025.1 Eubacteriales bacterium | reverse complement strand
CGGTTAAATCCATATCGGCAACGCCGTTTATATCCATAACCGCTTCTTCGCCGATATAGAGCTTTCCGTCCTTTGCCTTACCGTTGAAAACGTTAATTGGGGGAGTTCCCAAAAACTTTGCAACAAACAAATCCACGGGGTTATCGTAAACCTCTTGGGGTTTACCTATTTGGTGGAGCACGCCGTCCTTCATAACCACGATAAAATCCGAAATAGACATCGCTTCTTCTTGGTCGTGAGTAACGAAAACGGTGGTAACGTTGGTTGCACGTTGGATACGGCGAATTTCCTCGCGCGTTTGCAACCTTAGGCGTGCATCGAGGTTGGAAAGCGGCTCGTCGAGCAAGAGCACTTGGGGGTTCTTTACAAGCGCACGCGCAATAGCGACGCGCTGTTGTTGACCGCCCGAAAGCTCGCTCGGCTTACGGTCGAGATATTCATCGATTTGGACAAGCTTTGCAACGGCAAGCGCCATTTCGGACATTTGCTCTTTCGTTAGCTTATCCTTTCCCTTTCTGTTTTCGAGCGGGAAGGTTATATTTTGCTTTACCGTAAGGTGAGGATAGAGGGCATAGTTTTGGAACACCAAGCCGACACCGCGGTTCTCCGGCGGAACGTTTGTAACATCGGTTTCGCCGAAATAAATGTTACCGCTTGTTGGAGTTAACAAGCCCGAAAGGAGATTTAGCATTGTCGATTTACCGCAACCCGAGGGGCCTAAAAGACCAATAAGCTTACCGTCCTCGATTTCCAAGGTAAAATCGTTAACCGCGACAACGTCCTTTTTTTGTTTTTTATTACGAGAAGGGAATATTTTAGTTACGTTTTTTAAGCTAACCTTCATACTCGTTCGTTCCTTCCAAATTGATTGAAATATAAATTAATTTATTATATATCATTTTTCGTGATTTTTCAATAGCAAAAAACCGCAACGGGCTTGCGGTTTTTATATTTATACATTTTTATACAACGCGAACGGTTTTTTTAGCAAGCAGTTGCATTTCAAGCGCGCGTTCGGTTAATTCCTCGGGCGGTAAGAAGCTTTCGTTTTTGTACTTTGCTTCCCTACCGAGCTGTTTTAGCTTTGAGCTCCCAAGAGGATGATACGGCAACAAATTTACTTCCTTTATATTATCGTATTTTAAAGCAAGGGCGACGATATTATTGAAAAATTCATCGGTATAGTTACAATTAGGCACTACCGGGCAACGAAGAATTACCTCTTTATTTAGCGTTGACAGAATTTGCAAGCTATTTAATATCGGCTCTTGGGGGACACCCGTTAGCTCCTTATGAAGCTCCTTTGGCGCTTTATAATCGAACAAGAACAAATCCACAAAGGGCGAAATTTCTTTTATTACCTTTTCGTTTGCAAAGCCGCTTGTTTCGACAACGACGTGCAAGCCCGCTTCCTTTGCGCCACGGCAAAGAGATATAGCGGCTTTCGGTTGGAAAAGCGGTTCCCCGCCCGAAAGGGTTAAACCCCCGCCGGAATTTTTATAGAAATCCTTATCCGATAGCGCCTCTTTTAAGATATTTTCGACCGTTTCTTCCCTACCGGCAATTTCAAGAGCGCGGGTTGGGCAGAAGCTCGCGCAAGCGTTACAAGCTTTACAACGGCTACGGTCGATAATTATTTTACCGTCTTTAACCGAAAAAACGCTGTTTTTACAAGCGGTTTGGCAAGAGTTGCAGGAGATGCATTTTTGTTCGCTATACATAAGCTCGGGAGAAGGACAGACGGATTCGGGGTTATGGCACCAAACGCAAGAGAGCGGGCAACCCTTAAAGAAGACGGTTGTTCGTATTCCCGGACCGTCTTCGATAGAAAAACGTTGGATATTAAATATATTAGCGGTTATTACGGACACGGGAACACCCCCTTTTTAGCCGTTTGGGTTTTGGATAGTTCTTTGGATAACCATATCCTGCCAATTTTTATCGAGCGTTACAAAGCGCGCAGACCAGCCCGAAATTCTTACGGCAAGGTTTTGGTGGTTTTCGGGGTGGGCTTGGGCATCGAGCAGAACGGCGTTTTCGACAACGTCGATTTGCAGGAAGAAGCCACCAAGCTCGACAAACGCTCCAAGCAGACCCTCGATAGCGGTTATACCCGCGTCGCCCGACACGGATTTTGGGTCGAGCCGAATATCGAGCGCAGCGCCGCAGGTTAGGCGAGAATAATCGATTTTACAAGCCGAGCGGATTATTGCGGTTGCGCCCTTCATATCGGTTGACGGGGTTGGGCTTATATTACCCGCAAGGATAGAGCCACGCTTGAATCCATGGGGAGAAGCGGAGCGGATATCCTTCCAATCGATTTGGCGACCGAAGGTTGAAATTCCGGGCGGACGAAGAACGTCGTTACGGCATTCTACCTTACGGCTATATTCAACGAAATCGCGCACGATACGAGCGGCGATAAGGTCGACCTCATCGTTATCGTTACCATAATAGGAATAGTGGTTACGAACGTAAAGGCGGAGCGGTTCATCGCATTCCCAATTACGCTTTAGCACCTGCATAAATTCCGAAAAGGTTAGCTTTTTTTCCTCGAAAACCAATTTATTAATTGCATAGAGCGCGTTTGCGGTATCGGGTATTCCGCCGAAATGGGGAGAGCGAACAGTATAGGTAGGCCCATTATTATAATAGGAGCGGGCACGCTCGATACATCCGTCCTCGAAAATATCGATAACAGAGGTTGGCGTATCGCCAAAGCAATAAT